>JAPLGI010000088.1 GCA_026390245.1 Caldisericota bacterium | reverse complement strand
TACTGGCCGCAGTATGTCGGCGGCATCCTCATTCTCGGCACGGTCGACGTTATCCAGACGATCATCCCGGGGATAACGGCACGCATCATCGACGGTCTCGCTCTGTTCACGGCGGGTCCTCGTGAGCTGGGCGCCGCGATGCTCCAGATAGGGCTCCTGGTCGTGGCGATGACCGTGGGGCGGTATCTGTGGAGGTACCTGCTGTGGGGGTCGGCCAGGCGGGTCGAAGAGCAGATGCGCCGCACCCTCTTCGCCAAGTTCATGTCGCTTTCGGCGGAATTCCACGACCAGCACAAGACGGGAGACCTGATGGCGCTCGTGACCAACGACCTCGAGGCCGTGCGGGAGGCGCTGGGTGACGGCCTGCTCATGATCTCTGACTTCATCATCATGACGACCTTCACGCTCTTCGCCATGTTCCGCTTCAACCGCTCGCTGACATTGATGACGCTCGTACCTCTGGTGCTCATCGCCCTCGTGGTCACGCGTTCGGGCCCCATCGTCTTCCGGCTGTTCAAGCGCGTGCAGGACGCATTCTCCGCCCTGAGCGACTATGTGCAGGAGGCCATGACCGGCATCCGGGTCATCAAGGTCTTCACCCGCGAGGACGCTGCCGCTCGCGGCCTGCAGGAACGGGCGATGGAGATCGAGCGCCGCAACGTCAGACTCGTGACAGTCTGGGGACTCACCTTTCCCCTGATCGACTTTCTCGGGTCCATCGCCACGCTGATCCTTCTGTGGGCAGGCGGCCTGCTGGTCACCAGGGGACAGTTCAGCATCGGAGGACTGGTAGCCTTCAACACGTACATCGGCATGCTTGCCTGGCCGATGCTTGCGCTGGGATGGGCCATCAACCTGTTCCAGAGGGGCCAGGCATCCCTCGCCCGCATCAACGGGATCCTCGACACGCAGCCGACCATTCTTGAGCGGGCTGATGCGCTTGCGCTGGGCGACATGCATGGGGACATCGCATTCGACCACGTTACATTCGAGCGCGAAGGGAAGCGCATTCTCGACGACGTCAGCTTCCATGTGTCTCCCGGCCAGCGGGTCGGCATCATCGGTCCCATCGGCTCAGGCAAGACGACCATCGTTTCGCTGCTGACGCGTGCGTACGATACGACGTCAGGACGGATCATGGTCGACGGCAACGATGTCCGGGACTACCGGATCGACGACTTGCGGCGGGCGATCGGCGTCGTGACCCAGGACGTGTTCCTGTTCTCGGACTCGCTTGAGGAGAACATCAACGTGAGCGGCCTTCCGGTTGGCTCGGAAGAGGTTCACGAGGCGACAAGGCTTTCGGGCATTTACAAGAATATCATGGAATTTCAGGACGAGTTCGGCACCGTGGTCGGCGAGCGCGGCGTCACGCTGTCCGGCGGCGAGAAGCAGCGCGTCACGATCGCCCGCGCCATTCTCAAGAAGCCTCGCATCCTTGTGCTGGACGACGCTCTGTCGGCTGTGGACGCCGACACCGAGAAGCATATCCTGGACAACATCGCGAACTTCGAGACAACGCCAACCACCATCGTCATCAGCAACCGCATCTCTGCACTGCGGCACATGGACAAGATTCTGGTGCTCGACAACGGGCACGTCGAG
>JAPLGI010000164.1 GCA_026390245.1 Caldisericota bacterium | reverse complement strand
CGACCTATGAAAGTGAGACCGTCTGTAAAGAAGATCTGTGCCAAATGCAAGATAGTGAAGCGCAACGGTACGGTCATGGTGATCTGCGAGAACCCGAAGCACAAGCAGCGCCAAGGTAAGTAAAGGAGGAATAGTGGCTCGTATTAGTGGTATCGATCTTGCTGCCGGGAAGAAGGTAGGCATTGCCCTGACCTATATCTACGGCATTGGCAAGTCAAACTACAAGAAGATCTGCAGTGTTGCGGGGGTGTCCGAGGACAAGAAGGTCAAGGACCTGACGGAGAGCGAGATTCTTGCGATTCAGAAGGCCATCAATGATAACCTCGTTGTCGAAGGCGACCTTCGCCGAGAAGTCTCGACCAACATTCGCAGACTCATGGAGATTAACTGCTACCGTGGTGTCCGTCACAAGAGAGGGCTACCCGTTCGCGGTCAACGCACAAGGACGAATGCCCGCACACGCAAGGGACCGAAGAAGACCGTCGGTTCCAAGGCATCCAAGGTATAGGCAAAGGGGACCGTATGGCTGACATCAAGAAGAAAGTAGTTAAGCGCAAGAAAGAGAAACGGGTTGTTGGCGAGGGTAAGGCGTATGTCTTCTCGTCTTTCAACAACACGCTGGTGACAATTACCGATGCCCAGGGTGACACTGTGTGCTGGGGCTCGTCTGGAAGCAGCGGTTTCAAGGGTTCCAAGAAGGGCACCCCATTTGCTGCCCAGGTTGCAGCACAGAAAGCAGCCGAAAAGGCTATCGCAATGGGAATGTCCAGGGTGAACGTGTTTGTGAAGGGCGCCGGTTCGGGTCGTGAGATCGCCGTCCGTGCTCTGCAGTCTGCTGGCCTCAACGTCTCGTCCATCAAGGACGTTACGCCTATCCCGCACAACGGGTGCAGGCCACGCAAGATCAGAAGGGTATAGGAGGCGACTATGTCCAGATACATTGATGCTTCGTGCCGGAAGTGCCGCGCACTGAATACGAAACTGTTCCTCAAGGGCTCTCGTTGCTCCAGCAGCAAGTGCGCGATCGAGCGTGGGAAGATGGGGCCCGGTCAACATGGAGTCGACCAGAAATTTCGCAAGGACAGTGACTACGAGCTCCACCTCAAGGAAAAGCAGCGCCTTCGCCTTGCCTACGGTTTGGCAGAGCGCCAGTTCAGGGGCTACTTCAGCCTCGCGAACTCCCAGAAGGCTATTCCCACTGGCGGTAAGCTGCTCGAACTGCTGGAACGGCGTCTCGACAACGTTGTTTTCCGGATGGGGATCCAGCCGGGCCGCAAGTCGGCTCGTCAGTTGGTTTGCCATGGCAACGTGTTTGTCAACGGGCACCGTGTGGATATTCCCTCGTACCAGGTTCGAGTGGGAGATATTCTGACGCTGACCGACACCGGGAAGTCCATGATCAGCGTACAGGAGTCCGTGGCCAGCAAGCCGGCTACTCCGCAGTGGCTTTCATTCAGCGCTGACAAGTTCGAGGGCACGGTGCTTACAATTCCAACGGCTGAGCAGATTGGGGTTCCGATCAACACCCGTCTTGTCATCGAGTACTACTCGAAGTAGGAGCCTGCTATGATCGAAGGGCTTGAAGGTATCAGATTGACATCTGTTGAAGAGACAGCAGAGCATGGCAAGTTCGTCTTCGAGCCATTGCAGCATGGATATGGCACGACGATGGGCAATGCGCTTCGCCGAGCTCTCCTGTCCTCCATTCCTGGGAGTGCCCCAGTGGCCATCAAGATAAACGGCGCACTTCACGAGTTCACCTCACTGCCTGGCATCAAGGAAGATCTCCAGGAGCTCATCTTCAATGTCAGGAACCTCCAGGTCTCCATTGTCGATGGCGGTGAAGCAACGCTTTCTCTCAAACGACAGGGAAGGAGCGTCGTGAAGGCCGAGGATTTTGAGAAGAATTCCCTGGTAAGGATTTTCAATCCGAGCCTGAAGATCGCAGAACTCTCGGCCGATGACAGTGTCATCGATCTTCAGGTATTCTTGCGCACTGGCGTAGGGTATGTCAGCAATGAGGAGAACCATGAGCTGCTGAGCGGTACAGTCGATACAATTGCGATCGATAGCATCTACTCTCCCGTCCGGACAGCCAATTTCACAGTCGAACCCGTAAGAATCAAGCAGAAAGCTGACTATGAGCGTCTGATTATCGAGATTACCCACTTTCCGACAACCAGAGCCCGCGATGCACTTGAAGAAGCTCTTCACATTGTGGATCGCCATGCGCAGCAGTTGCTGGCCTGTCTGACGACGCAGAATCCCATGGAGAGCGTCTTGGAAGCGACGACGAACGATAGCGCCATGTCGAAGGACCTCGGGACTGTTGATGGGGTCAAGAGTCGCTGGGCAGAAGTCCTCAGGGAGTCGGGTGTCGAGACGGTGGCCGACTATCTGGAACATCGTGGAGAAGCCATCCACGGTTTCGGCGATGCAGGTCGCAAGAGCGTCGACGAAGCCCTCAGGGATGTCGGCATTAGCGTCCCAGAAGAGTAGCGCGCAGCCGATGGTAAGCGCGAACGTGACGAGAGGAGTATCCCTGCTATGAGACATGGAAGAAAACTGAAGAAGCTTGGCGTATACAGTGGCCTGCGCAGCATGATGTTGCGCAACCTCTCGACCTCAGTGATCGAGAAAGGCCGTATTGAGACGACAATTACTCGGGCAAAGTCAGTCAAGCGGGTGGTGGAGAAACTCATCACCACTGCAAAGGTCGATGACTTGACGACGCGGCGCAAGCTGCATGCCTACCTGCTGACACCCGAAGCAGTCGATGAGGCCTTCAAGTTGACCAAAGATCGCTACATCACGCGCCCCGGGGGTTACCTGCGTATCATCAAGGCAGGATATCGGAAGGGTGACGCAGCGAACATGGCGGTCCTGGAGTTTGTAGAGAAGTAGATGATTCGCCTCGACAAGGTCTCGTATCAAATCGAGACCTCCGCGGGGGCTGTTCAGGTCCTTCGTGACATTGACCTGGAACTGCCAGACGGCTCAATCTCCGCGATTGTCGGTCCCAATGGATCCGGCAAGACCACACTAGCCCGCCTTGTCAGCGGGCTTCTGCGTCCTACCTCCGGCAATGTACAACTGCTGCTGGACGCTGAGACTCATACTGTGACCGACGTGCGACCAGGAGTCGACGTTGGGCTGGTGTTTCAGAATCCGGACAACCAGCTTGTAGCGACTACTGTTGAGGACGACATTGCGTTTGGACTGGAGAACCTCCAGCTTTCCCATGGCGAGATGGTTCAGCGTGTTGAGGACGTATTGCGTCTTCTCGGGCTGCAGCCGTTCCGCGACTATCCTCCGCATCGTCTTTCGGGCGGACAGAAGCAGAAAGTCGCGATTGCCGGAGTGCTTGCCATGAAGCCTTCGTTCCTGATTTTGGACGAGGCAACTTCTCTCCTGGACCCGACCAATCGCCGTGAGGTGATGCAAACCGTGCTCCGGCTCAACCACGAACTGGGAATCGGTGTTGTCATTGTGACTCATCTCCTGGACGAAGTGCTCGTTGCATCGCGTGTCTGCGTACTGGCGGATGGAGTGCTTGCAGCTTGGGATTCGCCGCGTGCAGTTTTCTCGAATCCGGCGATTGTGAAACGGGGAGAACTTGTACTCCCTCTCAGTGCCAGAGCTTCGTTCCTTCTGCAAGAGCACTGGACGGACTTTCCACTGTGCCTGACTCCTGAGGAATTTGCGAGAGCGACATGTCAATTGACCTGAAGAACGTCGATTACGTGTACGACAGTGGCGAACCCTTCGAGTACTTCGCTCTTCGGGGGATCAGCCTGCATATCGACGAAGGTGCCTTCGTGGGCGTTGTGGGAAGAACAGGCTCAGGCAAGTCGACACTTGTCGAACATCTGAATGGGCTCCTGTTTCCGACGCGTGGGGATGTTGTCGTCGATGATGAGATCATCTCCAATGACCGGAAAGTGCTTGCCAAGGTACGTCGCAGAGTTGGCATCGTATTCCAGTATCCCGAGGACCAGTTCTTTGCCGAGACCATCTTTGAGGAAGTGGCCTTTGGCTGCCGCAACTATGGGTTCAGCAAAGAGCAGGTCGACGAAAGCGTTCACAGAGCAATGAAGACAGTCGGTCTTGATCCGGACCACTTTCTGTCGCTGTCCCCTTTCCAGCTCAGCGGAGGAGAACAGCGTCGCGTGGCAATCGCCTCGATCATCGCCGTGGGTCAGAAGTACATCGTCCTCGATGAGCCAACCGCGGGGCTCGACTCTGGCTCCAAGTTGGCGGTCCTGGCCGAACTGGAGACATTGCGCCAGGCAACTCATGTCACGGTTATTCTGGTGTCCCACAATATGGACGAGGTTGCCGAGTTCTGCAAGCAGGTCATCGTCCTGGACGATGGAGCAGTTGCGTTTCAGGGTCCGACCGACACCTTCTTCAGCGACGTCACTCTGGTCGAAAGAACTGGTCTGGAGCTTCCGGAGAGCTATCGTCTTTCGCGCGCTCTCAAGGCGTGTGGGAGCGCACTGACCGTGAATGAGGCATCGACGGAGCGGATGCTGGAATCGTTGAAGCTGAGTGTCTCCGATCTTGGAGGAGCATAGTGGCTCTCTCTCGCAGCTTTGTTCTTGGACAGCACTACCCTGGAACTTCGATTGTCCATCGATCCGGTGCTCTGGTGAAGCTTGTCTCGACCATTACTCTCATGATCGGGGTCTTTGTCGCAACCAAGACAGCACAGTATGTTCCTATAGTTGTTCTCCTGGTCGCTGGAATCCTGGTTTCGAGAATACCTCTGCGTTTCTTCGCCCGCGGCCTCAAACCCATCTTGTTCCTCATTGTGCTCACGGTCGTCGTGCAGATGTTCTTCACTCCGGGCAAGATCATCTGGCAGGTCGGGTTTGTTCACATCACACGGGAGGGGCTGGTACTGGCCGGCTTCATACTCTGCAGGCTGGTCCTGCTGACACTTGTGAGCGTCCTGCTCACGGCCAGCACGTCGCCTATAGAGCTGACTGACGCCGTGTCGGACCTGTTGAAACCCCTGAGCCACATTGGTGTGCCTTCCGCTGAAATTGCTCTTGTGATGAGCATTGCGATGCGGTTCGTTCCCACAATACTCGAGGAGACAGAACGCATCATACGGGCTCAGGTTTCGCGTGGGGCCCGGATCGGGGAGGGCAGCCTCGTCATGCGCATGAAGAGCTTAATTCCCATCCTGATTCCCTTGTTTGTTTCCTCCTTTCGTCGGGCAGACGACCTGGCCGTCGCAATGGAAGCGAGAGGTTTTCGCGTGGGAGACCCCCGGACAAGGTATCATGCTCGCCATTTCCAGTCCATCGATGTATTCATTCTTCTTGGAACAGCAGCTGCTGTGTCTGGAGTCATCCTGTGGCGCCTGTTCCTGTAACCGTCCGAATGGACATAGCATACGACGGCTCTTTTGCGTATGGATTCCAGAAGCAGGAGTTTCTGCCGAGTGTGCAGGGCACTGTCGAAGGAGCGCTGAAGGCTGTGTCTGGATCATTTATCCCCGTTGTCGGAGCTTCAAGGACCGACAGAGGGGTCCACGCGCTTCACAATGTCGTGAGTTTTGTCCTGCGCGATGATGCACTCTTCGAGCGCGTTGTACGACGGCTGCCCATCATGATGCCTGAGTGGCTGACCATTCGCAGCTGTGGTCGCGAGAGTGCCAACTTCAGCGCCCGGTTCTCGGTAGTTGGAAAGACGTACGCTTACGTATTCATCAAGAAAGGATATTGGACGCCGTTCCTCGCTCGCTATGCGTATCGACTCGAGTATTCGGTCAGGACCGCTGCAATGAATGATGCCGCACACGCGATGCTCGGAACACATGATTTCAAGGGGTTTGGGAATATCGATCCGAGCAGGCGGCATCGGGATACGACGTGTACGCTAAGCGCGGCTGACGTCGTCGAAACGGACAAGGTAGTCATCTTCACGGTCTCGGGCGATCATTTCCTGTATCATATGGTACGCCGCATGGCATACTTCGTCCTCAAGGCCGGGCAGGGGAGGATCGGTGAAGAAACGTGGAACGATGCGTTTACCGGATCCGACGTCCCGTACACGCGGCAGGTGATGTCGGCTGGCGGCCTCTACCTGGTTGCTGTCAACTACCCTTGATTACTGATTTTCAGTGCACGTTGCCGTCTGCCCGAACCCTCTCCGGACAAGCGGGTCTTGTGCTGTTTGCAGGCTCAAGGCGTTGACTAATCGCGGGTTTGTGGTAGTCTACTTAAGAATTCACCAGGAGGATATGAATGAAGACAACGTTTTTTAGACCAGAGACGGTTACCCGTCGATGGATACTGATTGATGCTACGGACCAGAGCGTTGGGCGGCTTTCGGTTATTATTGCCAACATTCTTCGTGGCAAGGACAGACCGGAGTTCACGCCAAATGCCATGGTTGGCGACAATGTCATCGTCATCAACGCTTCGAAGTTGGCAATCGATCCCAAGAAGGGCACGCAGACGATGCACTACCATCACTCGTTCTACCCGGGTGGCCTCAAGGCCACAAATTGGAACAAGATGCTAGAGACGCGATCGGACTTCCTTCTCAAGCGTGTGGTTCGCGGCATGTTGCCCAAGAACACGCTTGGCAAAGAGCTGCTCAGCAATCTGCGCGTCTATCAGGGACCCGAGCATCCTCACCAGGCCCAGAAGCCTGTTGAGTTCAAGGCAAACTAGGGAGGATGGCGTGGCAACCACTCAGATTTGGGGAACGGGCAAGAGGAAGACCGCAATTGCGCGTGTTCATCTTGTTGCTGGGACTGGCAAGATTGTTGTGAATGGCAAGCCGGTCGAAGTCTACTTTCCGGTTCAGACGGTTTCCATGAAGACCATGGCTGCCTTCACGGTTATGGGAGGTACGCCTGTGTTCGATGCGATCGTTAGCGTCGCTGGTGGCGGATTCAACGGCCAGGCCGAAGCAGTGCGTCATGGAATCGCCCGCGCGCTGGTTGAACAGAACCCGGAAAACAAGCCGGCCCTGAAGAAGGCCAGGCTTCTGACCCGAGATGCTCGTATCAAAGAGCGCAAGAAGTACGGTCTGCTTGGTGCGCGCAAGGCTACCCAGTACAGGAAACGCTAGACAGGCTTCGTCGAGATCTTGCTGGGCAGCGGGACATTGTGCCCGCTGCCTTTTTTGATACCCTGTAGATAGGTTTGAGCAGTGGAGGAAACCAACGATGAGGATTCATGATACCCTTATGCGCAGGACAGTTGACCTCGTTCCCCGTGAGCCAGGCAAGATCGCAATGTATGTCTGTGGGGTCACTCCTTATGCCCCTGCTCACATCGGGCATGCGCGAACAGCTGTTGTCTATGACCTTCTCAGACGCTATCTCCGGAGTGCAGGGTACACCGTTACCTACGTCAGCAACTACACGGACATCGACGACAAGATTATCCAGAGGGCTCAGGACCAGGGAATCGCACCGCTCGATCTTTCTACACGTTATATCGGCGAGTATCTTGAGGATATGGCGGCTCTGAACGTCCTTCCTCCCGATGTCACACCCAGAGTATCCGAAAGCATCCCGGATATCATCGATCTCATTGGTCGTATCATTGCAAATGACCATGCCTACGTTTCGTCAGACGGAGTCTACTTTGCTGTTCGCAAGTTCAGTCGCTATGGTCGACTTTCAGGCCGCTCTGTCGACGAAATGCGCAGTGGCGCCCGGGTAGAGGTGAACGAAGCAAAGGAGGACCCGCTGGACTTCGCTTTATGGAAGTTCGCCAAGCCGGGTGAGATTTCATGGGACAGTCCTTGGGGAAGAGGTCGTCCGGGATGGCATATCGAGTGCTCGGCGATGAGCCTGAGGCATCTCGGGGCAGGTTTTGACATCCATGGCGGCGGCGAGGACCTGATCTTCCCTCACCATGAGAATGAGATAGCGCAAAGTGAAGCAGCCTTGGATGGACAGCAGTTTGTCCGCTACTGGATGCACTCCGGAATGGTCAACATGGGTGGCGAGAAGATGTCGAAGTCACTCGGAAATGTCATGACGGTTCGCGAACTGCTGGAGCAGTATCCGGGGCAGGTGATCCGGCTCTATCTGCTGCAGACATCATACGAGAAGCCTCTGAAGTTCAGCCTCTCGGGGTTTGGGCAGGCGTTCGCCAGTTATGAACGCATGGCGGAGTTCGAGGCGTTCCTTCAGGAGTTGGGTCAATCCTCCCATGACGGGGTCGATCCGGAGATTGAGAGCACATGTTCCGGCTTTCTCAGCGAGTTCGACGCTTCCCTTGCAGACAACCTCAACACGTCCCGTGCACTAGCTTCCCTCTACGAGTTCATGACTCGCATACGCCGAATGGCTTCAGAACATGGGCTCGCCAAGTTGGATGCCTCTTGTGCGCTTGAGGCATTTCGGTCGAGACTGTGGGTACTTGGACTTGACCAGACAAGTGAGTACGTGAGACACAAGACCGGTCTTCTTGCCGACAAGCAGCACGAGCTCGAAGAAGCGGCTGCAGAGGTCGGAGCTGCTGCAGACGACCATGGTTCTGCGAGAGACCTTCTCGACGCAATCGTTGCGAAGCGTCGGGCTGCTCGGGAGACGGGACAGTTTGACTTGGCTGACCAGATCAGGGAGCGCCTCAGGAGCATTGGTATCGCTCTGGAGGACGGCGTTGATGGAGTGAGGTATCGCATCCGTGGCTAATACTGAGAGAACGAAACCAACTGGCATGCTTATCTATGGCAAGAACTCGGTTCTGGGTGCACTGTCCGCAGGGCACTCGATCGAGAAGATCATCTTCGAGGCTGGTTCCGAGAAGGATGAACGCATCCGGATGATCAAGGACGAGGCATCGCGGCAGAAGGTACCGATGGAGTACAAGGTCGGATCATGGTTCCAGAAGGGACTCGGCGATGTCCCTCATCAGGGCATTGCAGCTCAGTGTGCACGAGTGCGGCTTCTGGACATGAATGCGCTCATGGGGGCGATGCCTTCCGAGCCAGCGCGCCGTTCGCTGGTTCTTGTGGACCAGGTCACTGATCCCCACAATCTGGGAGCGATTATTCGTGTGGTCGCTGCGTCGAAGGCTGGGGGGCTAATTGTCACCAAAGACCGAACAAGTCCATTCTCGCCGGCCGCAGTATCTGCGTCGGCCGGGACGGTATTCGGTCTGCCTATTGCCGTGGTAGCAAATCTGGCCTATGCCATGGAACGACTCAAGAAGGATGGGTATTGGCTGTACGGGCTGGATGCCTCCGACGGGCACGACTATCGGAAGGAGAAGTACGCCTGTCCATCGGCTTTCATCGTGGGCAGTGAGGGGGCCGGCATGCGTGAGCTCACCAGGAAGAATGCGGACTTCTTCATTACGATTCCCATGAAGCCCGGCGTTGACTCGTTGAATGTCTCGACGGCACTCGCGGTCGTGCTCTTCCGTGCCATCGAGTCCTAGAGGCGGTCGGACACCGGAACGCGTCGAATCGCTGAGGCAGCGCTTTCTGGCGGGAGACAATGCGGCATTTGAGGAACTGCTGGGCATGTACATGCCTCTCCTGAAGTTCGTTGCCCGCAAGTACTGTGCGGAGCGAGACGAACGCGACGATTGTCTCGCTGAGGCCGTGTTGGGCTTTCTCCGTGCTATCCGCACCTATGACAGCCAGCGAGGCAGCCTCGATGGATACGTAGCTACTGTCGCCTCGCACAGGCTTGTTGACATGGCACGGCGACGTGCCGGCCCCCCCATTGAGTATACGGACGCTCTCGATGGATGGGGAAGTTCCCTCGGCGACCCCGCAGAGGCCGGAGTCATCGACATGGTTACGCTGGCTGATACGCTGAGCGATCATGAACGGGCGTGCTTCGAGAGACGTCTCCGAGGCGAGACCCTCGAGATCATCGCAGAAGGATTGAACGTGTCGAAGGCGTCCGTCTCGAATGCGCTCGCCAGAGCAAATCGGAAGCTGGGGAAAGCGCTCCGATAGGCCTGCCCCGCTCTGCAGCTTGACAGGCACGGCTTTGCACCTATACTGAGTGCGATGCAGGCCGACGTAGCTCAGCTGGTAGAGCGGTTGATTTGTAATCAACTGGTCACCCGTTCAATTCGGGTCGTCGGCTCCAGTGTGGGTAGGTGGCCGAGCGGTTAATGGCGGCAGACTGTAAATCTGTTGGCAAT
>JAPLGI010000129.1 GCA_026390245.1 Caldisericota bacterium | reverse complement strand
GCCAGGGCTTCGATGAGTTCCCGGGGATAGCCCGCCAGGCCAAAGCTTCCGACCATGACGCGCGACCCCGGCCTGACCATGGCGATGGCGTCCTCAATGCTTCTGTACTTGTCACAAGTCATGGACTGAACCTCCCGCTCTCACGCGCTCAGATTCTCGAAGATCGCCGATACCCCGAGGCCGCCTGCCACGCAGATGGTCGCAAGGCCGTACCTGGTGTGTCTCCGCAGCATCTCGTGGATCAGTGTGACTGCAATGCGTGTTCCAGAGCAGCCCAGCGGGTGTCCCAGTGCAATCGCCCCACCGTTGACGTTGAGAATGTCTCGATCCAAGCCCAGTTCTTTCACAACAGCCAGGCTCTGCGCTGCAAACGCTTCGTTGAGCTCGATGAGTCCGAGATCATCGAGTGACAGCCCGGCTCTCTCCAGAGCCTTCCTGGTGGCGGGGACGGGGCCGAGCCCCATGAGGGCGGGGTTGACGCCGGCGATGCCTGCCGCCACAAACCTCACCAGGGGCTTGATTCCCAACTGAGCAGCCTTTTCTTCGGACATCGCCACGACTGCGGCGGCACCGTCGTTTCTCGTCGAACTGTTGCCGGCCGTTACCGTCCCTCCCTGCTTGAAGGCAGGCTTGAGGCGGACCAGCTTCTCGAGGCTTGTATCCCTCCTGGGCCCCTCGTCGGTGTCCACCAACGTGCTCTGGCCCTTTCCGGCAGCGACGCTCATCGGGACTACTTCTTCTGTGAGCCGGCCCGCATCAATCGCCGCGATGGCGCGGACATGACTGGCATAGGCAAACTCGTCCTGTTCTTCCCGGGAGATGCCGTACTTGTCCGCCAGGCTCTCGGCCGTCATGCCCATATTGAAGGAGCCGTAGATCTCCTCGGGCTGGGACTTGGGCTGACTCTCGGTGTTCGGATCGAGCAGTTCGCCGTTCCCCGACTTGAAGCCATAGCGTGCGTTGCGAAGGTAGTAGGGGGCCGTGCTCATGCTCTCGACCCCCCCCGCCACGATCACATCGCCATACCCGGCCTGGATCTGCCATGCAGCGTTCAGAATCGCCTGCAGACCCGACGAACACTGCCGGTGAACCGTATAGGCAGGGACTTCTTCAGGAAAACCGCCTTCCAGAGCAGCGACTCTGGCAATGTTGGGCGCATCCGCGCTCTGTTTTGCCTGCCCGAGGATGATCTCATCCACGATCGACTTCTCAATGCCTGATCTCTTGACGGCTTCCTCCAGCACAGTCCTTGCAAGCTCGACGGCAAGAACGTCCCTGAAAGCACCGCCCATGCTGCCCACCGGTGTTCTCACTGCGGATGTGATGACAATTGGCATCATGCCTGGTTCCTCCTGTTCGATGCTTTTCACTCCTGGGCGTGACCACCAGTCGGTCGCGCCAGCCACATTCTTGCTCAGCCGATCGCCGTGAAGATACCGTCGAGCTTCCTCAGAGTTGCCTCATAGTCTGTCGCCGAGTGCGCCAGTGACGTGTAGAATGGCTTGTGCGGGTGGATGTAGATGCCTTCGGTCAGGCACGCGAAGTCAAAGGCCTCTCGCAGCGCCCCGTTCTCATGAGCAAGATCGCGGTAGTTGCGAATGGGAGTTTCGCTCATGATGACGCCAAAGTTGGCTCCGAGGCCAGCCACGTGCCCGGGGATACGGTGTGCTTTAAGAAGCAGGCGGATGCTGGACTTGAACTCCTCGGTTGCTTCATAGAATGGACGTGTCCGGGACTCGTCCGACAGGATGCCCAGCGTGGCCAGCCCTGCAGCAAGCACCTGGACAGCCCCGTTGAACGTGCCGGAGTGAAAGACGCTGCCTCCGCTCGCAAGCGGGGACGTCAGGTCCAGGATGTCGGCTCGTCCCGCTACCGCTCCTATGGGGAACCCACCTCCTATGATCTTGCCCAGCGTCACGAGG
>JAPLGI010000037.1 GCA_026390245.1 Caldisericota bacterium | reverse complement strand
CGTGAAGCAGTGCGTCAGAAGATCGAGGAGTTTCAGTTCACCCTGGACCCTGACGCACTGGTAGGAGATATCTCGGTAGCTGCACGCCAGAAGGTCGAGATCCTCAAACTGCTGTACCGGAACGTCTCTGTGCTTATCCTGGACGAGCCGACAGCGGTACTGACTCCTCAGGAGATCCCCCAGCTGTTCTCTGAATTGATGCGCCTCAGGGACAAGGGACACACGATCATCTTCATCTCCCACCGCCTGGACGAGGTCCTGACCTTGAGCGATCGTGTGACTGTGATGCGGCATGGCAAGGTCGTCGGTACGTCCGCTGCGTCCGATCTTACGAAAGAGGACCTGGCTCGACAGATGGTGGGCAGAGAGGTTCTGTTCACGTCACAGCGCCGGCCTCAGGAAGCCGGCGAGATCGTGTTTCGGGCGGAGGGGCTGAATTGCAGCGATACCGAGCATCGGGCAAGACTGCATGACGCGACCGTCACCGTGCACGCTGGTGAGATCGTAGGAGTGGCCGGCGTTGAAGGGAATGGGCAGTTCCAGCTGGTGAACGCAATCATGGGCCTTGCCCCAATGACATCGGGGACACTGGAGGTGAGTGGGAAAGACATCACACATGCCGACATTCTGGCCAGGCGTGCCCTGATCTCCTTTGTTCCGCAGGATCGAGCCAAGATGGGTGCCAGTGTGGCGGCTTCAATCCTGGAAGACTCCATCATGACACATCACATCCTTGATCCGAGTTTCAGCACCATGGGCGGTCTTGGCCTCGATTATCGGCGTGCAGGTGCATTCACCGAGCACATACGAAAGCAGTTTTCCGTAGACATGGGAAGTGCGGGAGACCCATTTCATTCGCTGTCGGGTGGCAATCAGCAGAAAGTGATTCTGGGTCGCGAACTGCTGCTGGAAACACCGTTCGTACTGATGGACCAGCCGACGCGAGGACTGGATGTCGGGTCCATTGAATACGTCCATCAGTTGCTCCTGGATCTGCGAAGCAGGAAACGTGCTGTGCTGCTCATATCCGCCGACCTTGACGAGCTGTTCATGGTGGCCGACCGCATCGTTGTGATGTGCCAGGGCAATATGGTCGCAGACCTTGCCACGGACGGGACGAGTCGTGAAGAAGTTGGGTACTACATGCTCGGAGGAAAGGAAGCTGTACATGCGCAAGCAGGCTCTTAGCGGGATTCTTGGTGTCCTGGTGGCCTTGGCCATCGGTGCCCTGGTACTGTTGTTGCAGGGGTTCAATCCGGTTGCAACCTACGGTGCGCTGCTCCAATACTCGCTGTTTAGCGCGTCGGGATTTGCGGCAACGGTGACGCGAGCTGTTCCCCTCGTCCTGACAGGGCTTTCAGCTTCAATCGCGTTTGCCTCCGGACCCGTGAACCTTGGACAGCCGGGCCAACTCATCATGGGGGCTCTGGGAGCTGCATTGGTGGGGCTTTTCGTGCATCTGCCGTCAGCATTGCTTATCCCGCTGTGCATCCTGGCGTCTCTTGTCGGCGGGGCGCTGTGGTCGGGACTTGCAGCCCTGATGAAGCGAGCTTTCGCCATGGACGAATTCATCGTGACGCTCATGCTCAACTTCATTGCTGACTACTTCGCACTGTGGGTCATTACATATCCTCTGTTTGACCCATCAGCTTCGAGTCCCATGACCAGGCCCATCAGCACGGCGGCGTGGCTGCCGGATGTGGGAGGCGTGAACACCAGTGTCCCGGTCATGCTGCTGGCCGCAGTTGTCTGCTGGCTGATCATGAGCAAGGGCCGCAGTGGCTACGAATGGCGTATGACGGGACAGAATTCGCTGTTCGCCAGGATCGGCGGATGCAAAGTGGACCGGAACTACGTTCGCGTCATGCTGGTCACTGGTGCCCTTGCGGGGCTTGCCGGAGGCCTGATGATCATGGGCGGTCCCCATCGCTTCGTGAAGGGGCTGGGCGCGAACTACGCCTGGGATGGTATCATGATCGCTGTCGTAGCCAGCAATGGCATCTCGGGGACCTTCTTGTATGGGCTGCTCTTCAGTGCGCTTCAGCAGGGTGCGATAGGGATGGAACTCGTTACTGCAGTCCCGTCGGAGTTCATCGACGTGCTGCAGGCAGTCATTGTGCTTGTCGTGGTCGCGGGCAGGGTTTCACTGAACATCGTGTTCGATTGGCTTGCCACCCGGCGAAAACTGAAGGAGAGCGCCGGATGAACGTCATGTTCGGGCTTGTCTCGGCCATGCTCGTCGGAGCCACCCCTATTCTGCTTGCGGCAATTGGTGGGACGTTCACTTTCTATGCTGGCATTTTCAACATCGCAATGGAAGGGATGATGCTGGTTGGAGCGTTCTGTGCAGTTCTCGGGTCATTCTTTCTGCACAGCTGGGTCCTGGGCATTCTCTGCGCGGTAGGTGGTGCGCTGGTCATGGCGGGTATCTTCGTTGTGTTTGCGGTGAAACTCCATACGGACGAGTTCTTGACAGGCATAGCGCTGAACCTCTTTGCGGTGGGCCTGACGACATTCCTGCTGCGTGACATCTTTCACGTCAAGGGGGCCTTCACCGATGCCGGGATCCGCGCGATTCCGGCCCTTAGAATACCACTGATCGACGGCATTCCCGTTCTGGGCAGGCTACTCAGCGGGTACAACCTCATCATCTATGTGGCAGCTCTCGTGACTGTGCTGTCAGCGTTCGTCATCTTCAGGACTCGCTTCGGGCTCCGGCTCCGTGGTGCAGGCTACAACGCTGCATGCCTCAATTCGAGTGGCGTCCAGGCACCGACTATCCGTATCTGGTCGCTCATCGTGTGTGCCA
>JAPLGI010000193.1 GCA_026390245.1 Caldisericota bacterium | reverse complement strand
TCTCTCCGACAGACACACTGCCGCCGGATTCCCGGCGAATGCCTTGTCTGTGAATGCGTCGATGATGAAGTAGGTCATGTGCTCAGTGTAGACTGACTGCCCCATTTGTGCAACAAGAGGCTGGTGATCGAGCAATCAATGTCCCTTTCCTGCAATCATCTCCAGTGCATGCGGGAGGAGAGGAATGAGGACGTCCATGCCGTCCTGAACGGCCTTGAGGCTGCCAGGGAGGTTGACGATGAGGGTGGTCTTGCGCAGGCCGGCTTCGGCGCGGGACAGACATGCGGTCGGGACGCCCTTGTTGAGGCCGTGGAGACGGATTGCCTCACTGATGCCCGGAGCGCGGCGGTCGACGACTGACAGGGTTGCCTCGGGGGTGACATCCCTGGGGGAGAAGCCCGTGCCGCCTGTGGTGATGATGACGTCCACGTGATGCTCGGTCGCCCACTTCTCGAGGATCTCGGCGATCTCCATCTGTTCGTCCGGGACGATGGTCATCTCCTCGATCGTCCAGCCCGCACCCTGCAGCCTTCCGGCGATGAATGGGCCACTCTCATCCACACGGGTCCCTGCGGCGCAACTGTCGCTGATGGTCAGAACTGCTGCTTTCATAGCGTTCCTCCTTTGCTGATGATGGTGATGGTGTCGCCGGCCTGAATGGTGCCGGGCGTGATGACGCGAGTGAAGATGCCCTCACGGGGCATGACGCAGTCGCCGACCAGCTTGCGGATCTCGCAGCCCAGGTGACATTCTTTGCCGATCTGCGTGACCTCCATTGTGAGAGAGGTACCGATCTGGAGGCGTGTCCCGACGGGCAGGATCAGCAGGTCTAAGCCCTGCGTGGTGATATTCTCGGCGAAGTCGCCAGGCTGCAGCGCCAGGCCGTGGCCCTGCATCTTGTCGATGCTCTCCTGCGCAAGCAGGCTGAGCTGACGGTGCCAGTCGCCTGCGTGGGCATCACCCTCCATGCCCAGCATGGTGATGGCGACGGGACCCTGCAAGGGGTGCTTGCGGGTGCCCTTCTGCTCGGAAATGTTGACCGAGACCACGACGGGGTCGTTCATGCACCCTCCCACGTTCCGGACTGGCCGCCACTCTTGCGGACGAGGCGCAGATCGGTGATACGGATGCCCCGTTCGACAGCCTTGCACATATCATAGACGGTGAGTGCAGCGGTGGATGCTGCGACCAGGGCTTCCATCTCAACGCCAGTCTCGGACTTGGTGCGCGTGGTCGCCTCGATGTCGACGGCGTGGGCCTCCTCGTTCAGGGTCAGCGTCACACCGATGAAGCTCATATTGATCTGATGACAGAGGGGGATCAACTCCCACGTGCGCTTCGCGGCCTGGATGCTGGCAACCTGCGCGACCGTCAGGACGTCGCCTTTCTTGAGGTTGCCCGCCTTGACCAGGTCGAAGGTTGCGGGCGCCAACAGGACACGGCAGCGGGCGACAGCCTCCCGGGCTGTCTCCAGTTTGCTGCCCACGTCTACCATGCGCGCGTTGCCCTTGTCGTCCACGTGTGTCAGTTGATTACTGCCCATGTCATCCTCCTATGCTTCCCATGGCGCGGCCATAGTCGTGGGTGGTCTCCGGCATGCACTCGGGTTTCAGCTGCATCGCCCCCACAAGGAGGGCGCGGAGCGCCTCCTCGTTGACGACGGGGCGCAAGGCGGGCCGGATGTCGATTTCGTCAGGTCCAAAGAGGCATGGCCGCAGGTGACCGTCGGCAAGCAGGCGCAGGCGGTTGCACGTGGGGCAGAAATGCTCGGTGACGGGTGCGATCACAGCCACGGTTCCGAGCGCTCCCGGGATGCCGAGATACTCCTGCGCGGGACCGTTGCCCCATGGCTTTTCGGCTGTCTCCAGAGGGGCCAATGCTTCAAGCTTGCGTCGCAGTTCGGCGGCGGGCACCAGGT
>JAPLGI010000062.1 GCA_026390245.1 Caldisericota bacterium | reverse complement strand
TCCCATGTCCACGAGCACAATGTCGGCTCGCTTGCCCGGCTCCAGCGTTCCCAGCTCTTCGTCCAGGCCAAGAGCTCTTGCGGCATCCACCGTTACCATGGACAGGACCTGTTCGGGCGTCATCGTCTGCGGGCCGTATTGTGGTCGAAACGCCGTTGCCAGGACGGCGAGCTCGCGCGGCGCGTCCATCCTTCCTCCATACAGGGGACTGTCGAAGCCGGGCAGCACCGGTGTTCCCTTGCGGACAAACTCAGGGAGGCGGGACAGCGGACGGCCGAGTTTCAAATCAGCTGTCACGTTGACCACAACCCGTGCGCCGGCCTTGCGGATAATGTTCTGTTCCAGGTCGGAAGCAAACGATGGATTGACAAGGAACGTATGCTCGCCGAGAACTCCGAGGCTCTCGAGAGAAGCCAGTTCCTGAGGGCCGCTTTCGCGGCGCATACGTTCAACCTGACTCTTGTCGGTCGTCAGCAGAATCTTGAGAGGGTAGCTCCCGGCATCGGCAAATGCCTTGGCCTGTGTCAGGCACTCATCGGTGCAAAACAAGGGGTTCGTGGCGCTCACGCCATATCGCAGCAGGCCCTCCTGGCCACCCGATGCAATGTCGTGGGCAAGTGCCTGCGCTTCGGACATCTGTTCACGGAGCGACAGCCGCAGGGAGTCGGGCCAATCCGGTGTTCGGTCAGCCAGCATGCGTCCGGCAATGAGCCTGAACCCAAGTGCGCGCGCCGCCTGCAGGATCTGGTCGGTGTGGCGCATGGAGCCGCCTTCGAAGAGCATCGTGACGCCGCTGCGAACCGCCTGGCAGATGCCGAGTTCGGCCGAGCAGCGGACCTGTTCGGGGGTGAGTCCTGCAACAAGCCTGAGAGCTGTCCGTTCCCGCTCGACATCGTCCAGGATCTGGTCGGTCTGTCCGCGCAGAATACTGAAACCGAGACGGGCATGTCCAAAGATCAGGCCAGGCAGGACGATCATGCCTGCCGCGTCGATCGTGACGTCAGGATGCTCGCCGCGGCCGATGGCTGTGTCGATGCGCTTGATACGTCCATCAGCGACGAGCAGATCAGCCTTGCGAGGCTGACGGTCGCCTTCCATGGTCAACAGTGTCCCGTTCTTGATCAGCAGCTTGTTCATGGTGGTTGTGCTGCTCATTGTACCCTGCGAGAGACTCTTTGTCAAAGCCCGGATGCCTCTGCAAAACCATGTATACTGTAGCGGAAGAGGAGGCACCATGAGTCAGACGGTCATGATAGAAGCTTTGGAACAGGGGGTCCTTGCCCGCGCGCAGGCGCTCGACAACGTGTTTGGCTGGATGAAGCCTGAGGGGATCGACGGCAAGCGAGTCCTGGTGTTGCTTGGCGACACCCCGGTGCAGCTGGACCTGGTGGAGCGGGCGGTGCATTTGCTGTCCGGGGCTGCCAGGGTCGACCTTGCAGCCAGGTCTCTGGCAGAGTATGGCGAGGACTACCGCCGTTCGTTGAGAAGCCTGCTGGGTGAGCGTGGCAGCCTGATTGAGATGATCTCCGGTGAATACGAGTCGTTGAGAGTGCCCACCAGGTCATCCGCACTCCAGCTGCACAGGATGGAGACTCGTGAGCGTCGGTACATCAAGCAGGCCTTCGTGTCACGGTGTCTCGCCGAGGCTGACCTGTTCGCCGTCGTGCGCGGCCTCGAACTCAACAGGTTTTCTGGTGTCCACGGGGTTTTCGCGACAATCCTCGACTGCGTTCCCACAAAAACGCGGACCGAGGTTCTGAGCTATGCCGCATTCGGGCTGATGGGAGAGGCCCTCCTGGATGTCTGGTCCGCAATCAGCGGGCTCTTCCTGTTTGGTGTCCTCGATGGCCAGCGCATTCGTGAAGAAACCTTCGGGAAGACGGCCGACCTGGGCGCCATTGTGGCTGGCACCGATCCTCAGGAACTGGATGGCTACGCGCTGATCGCATGTGGTGGCAAGGTCTCCTGGTCACCATTCGGCTCTTCGGCATCGGCACGCATCGGCAGGGGGAAACGAGGCAGAACAGCGGATGTTGCCTGCAATATCCCGCTGGACGAACTGCGCGCACGAGTGCCAGTCAGATTCTGGCAGAGGCCCCCCGTGCGCAGCGCCTTTGGCGTTTCGCCCGTTTTCAGTTTCTCAAGCCGTCCGGAGAGGTTTGACACCCTCGTCTGCCCGACGGGCGCGATCGAGGAAGGACAGAATGGCATACCGCTGGTCAGGCGCGGGTCCTGTGTCGCGTGTGGGTGGTGCCTGAAGGAGTACGCCGAAGCCTTGGCATCTGGGAAGCAGAGTCAGTAGCAGATCGGCATGGAAAGGGGCGCTCATGAG
>JAPLGI010000214.1 GCA_026390245.1 Caldisericota bacterium | reverse complement strand
GCAAGGCCCTCGAGAAGGCACTGCAGAAGGCCTACGGCAAGGGGTACTTTGTCACAAACGGCCGCTATGCTGCGACGGGGATTGCCCTCTCTGTCGCGGGCGTCATCGCTGCCGGCCTGCTGGGGGCGACACAGCCGGAGCGCGTCTTTGCGTTCGTGTTCATGTCGGTCTGGCTGTCGATATGGACATTCGGGGTCGTGGCACTCGTGAGCGAGGTCACGGCGTCATGGCGGGGACGCTCAGCCGGCACGTCAAGAAAGCGCGCCTCCAACCTGCCCGCGTCGGGCTGCCTCACTCTGTTTGCGCTACCGTTTCTCCTGGGTGAAGTCTTCGGCGTCGTTGCGTTTGTAGCGATAGCAGGGCCCCTTCTCCTTGGCCTGGTCTTCGTGACGATCGCCATAGACGTGGTCTTCTTCCGACTTCTCCGCGCCTATACACCGCAGGGTCGAGCTCTCCTGGACCAGATCTACGGGTTCCGCATGTACCTCAGCACGGCCGAGAAGGACCGCATGAACATGCTGACCCCTGTCGACCACACCCCCGAAACGTTTGAACGGTATCTGCCGTATGCGCTGGCCCTCGACGTCGAACAGCAGTGGAGTGAGAACTTTGCCGACGTCCTGGAGCGCACGGACGCATCCGGACAGCCGACATACCAGCCGGTGTGGTTCTCCAGCGAGACGCTGCGCTCCACGAGCTTCTCGGCGCTCGGTTCGTCACTGTCTGGGGCTTTTGCTTCCTCGATCGCAGCTTCCTCGGTAGTCCCGGGAACAAGCTCGGGGTTCAGTGGCGGCTCGGGAGGTGGCGGTGGAGGGGGTGGTGGCTCTGGAGGAGGCGGCGGCGGTGGTGGAGGGGGTGGATGGTAGCCCGCTCTGCGCGCACCAGGGCGGCCTTTCTGACCCTCGTTGCAGTGCTCTCGGTCGCTGGCAGCGTGCGCGCGGCTGCGCCCGCTGAAGTCCGCTCCCTGGTCTCCACTGTCACCACCTTTGCAAGCGGGAGCATCGAGGTGCGAGAGCAGCTGACACTGATGACAGCCGGCACTACCATTACCAGGACCCTCTCGCAGGATGTGCGCGACGTGCTTCCGGGCAGCCGTGCCACTCCGTCGTGGCGTGTCCAGCGCGCCAGCGTCGACGGACACCCCGTCTCGTGGCGCATGAAGTCGCCGTCGCCCAGCCAATTGACATTGGAAATCGGCACTGAGGTGGCGCCCGGCCTCCACTCGCTTGACCTGACGTTCATCACGGACCGGTTCATGGTGGCCCGCACATCCGGAGCAGACCTCGCCTGGGATGCCACGGGAGCGTGGAACGCTCCGGTGGCGCAGGCTGCCATCGTTGTGATGCCTCCCCCTGGCGCCGAGCGTTCCCTGAAGGGAGCAGGCGCCTATGTGCAGAATGCGGTGGGGCGCATCGCCTCCTTGCAGGCCGTTGCAGGAATGGATGGCGAGTTCACGATTCGCGCCGAACGGCCGCTGGCTGCCGGTGAACGACTTGTCGTCCACGCAGCATGGCCTGCAGGGTCCATCAGCGTCCCGACAGCAGGCATGCGCGCAGACTGGTTCGTGCGCGACTGGGGTGGCGTCGTCATGGGATTTCTTGGACTTCTCGTCCTGGCGGGCTATTTTCAGTCAGCATGGAGCACTGTCGGCCGGGATCCTCCGCGAACAGCCATCATTCCACGGTTTGATCCCCCGGAGGACATGTCTCCCGCCGGAATGCGATACATCCGGCGCATGTCGTTCGATGGTA
>JAPLGI010000071.1 GCA_026390245.1 Caldisericota bacterium | reverse complement strand
TCGTATGACCCAGGGTAGCGAGGCACTTGGTGATGGCAGCAGTCAGCGTCGTCTTCCCATGGTCCACGTGACCGATGGTTCCAACGTTGACGTGCGGCTTGTTACGCTCAAACTTCTCTTTCGCCATTTATAACCTCCCGTCTGATTACGCCTTGCTGGACGAACCCTCGAACTTGGTAACGACTTGTTCCCTGACGTCCTCGGAAACCTTCTGATAGTGCAGGAACTCCATAGAGAAAGAACCACGGCCCGCGGTCAGGGAACGCAGAACCGTCGTATATCCGAACATGGCCGCCAGAGGGGCCGATGACTCGACCACCTGCAAGTGCCCACGATCCTGAATCTGCTGGATGGTACCCCTTCTCGCTGTCACGCTGCCGATGACGTCCCCGATGTTTTCCTTCGGGACAACAATCTCGAGCTTCATGATCGGTTCAAGGAGAAACGGGGACGCTTTTGTGCAACCTTCGCGCACCGCCTTGGAAGCAGCGATCTTGAATGCCATTTCTGATGAGTCGACCGGATGATACGATCCGTCCGTGAGCGCAACTGTCACGTCGACAAGCGGGAATCCAAGAATGGGACCCGAAGTGACTGCCTCACGCACGCCGGCCTCGACAGACGAGACAAACTGCTTTGGCACCGATCCACCCACGGTCTTGTTCACAAACACGATTCCCGTACCACGCTCCCCGGGGGTGATTCTCAGGACGACGTCGCCATACTGGCCATGTCCTCCTGTCTGCTTGATGTACCTGCCCTGCTGAACGACTTCCCGACCGATTGCCTCACGGTATGCAACCTGCGGCTCGCCAACACTGGCATTCACCCCATATTCCCGCAACAGTCGATCGATGATGATCTCCAGGTGGAGCTCACCCATTCCCGAGATGATCGTCTCGGAAGTCTCTTCGTCTGTCTTGATTCGAAACGTGGGGTCCTCGATCGCGAACTTGGCCAGTGACGCGGCCAATTTCTGCTGGTCGGCCTTCGTCTTGGGCTCAACTGCAACCGAGACTACGGGTTCAGGGAAATGCATGGTTTCCAGCTGAATGAGCTTGTCTTCCTCGCACAGAGTCGTACCGGTAATAACGTCTCTCGAACCAACGATAGCCCCGAGATCACCGGCCCCAAGCTCCTCGACATCTTCGCGCTTGTTGGCATGCATCCGAAGCAGCCGGCTGACCCGCTGCTTGTCCCCCTTGTTCGCATTCACGACGTATGAGCTGCTCTTCATGACTCCTGAGTAGATACGTACATACGACAGAATGCCAACATACGGATCAGACACGATCTTGAAGACCAGAGCAACCAAAGGACCGTTCACGTCGCTCAGAACGTCGGCCCTCTCGTCAGTTCCCGGAATCTTGCCGACAGCCGGCTTCACATCCAGAGGCGAAGGGAGATAGTCGACGATACCATCCAGCAGAAGCTGGATGCCCTTGTTGCGGAAGGACGATCCCACGAACACTGGAACTACGAGGTTTGCAATTGTTGCACGGCGAAGGGCAGGCTTGACGTGCTCCCACTCCATCGTGCCAGTAGCGACGTACTCTTCAAGAGCTTCGTCGTCCACTTCCGCGACTGCCTCGACAAGATTCTCACGAGCTTCAGCAACCTGGGCAGATTCATGTTCGTCAAGTTCAACGGTTTCGTAGGTTTCGCCCGTCGGATCCGTAAACAGGTACTTCCTGGCTTCCATTACGTCCAGGATTCCTGTGAACGTATCCTCCTTTCCGACTGGCAACTGCACCAGAGCAGGTCTCGCTCCCAGCTTCTCGCGAATTGCGGTAACCGTCTTCCCAAAGTCAGCGCCGACGCGGTCGTACTTGTTGATGTAAACGATGCGCGGAACATGGTACTTGTCGGCCTGACGCCACACGGTTTCTGACTGAGCCTGTACGCCCTCGACACCAGACAGGATGATGACGCCCCCGTCAAGCACTCTGAGAGCGCGTTCCACTTCCGCAGTGAAGTCCACGTGGCCGGGCGTATCAATAATGTTAATCTTGAAACCCTTCCAGAAGGCTGTGACAACGGCAGATTGAATCGTGATACCCCGTTCACGCTCCTGGGGAAGGAAATCAGTGGTTGTATTGCCATCATCGACGTTGCCGAGCTTATACGTAGACCCCGTATAATACAGGATTCGTTCCGAGGTCGTAGTTTTGCCGGCATCGATATGAGCAATAATACCGATGTTTCGTATGCTGTTCAGATCACTTTGATTGAGCATGCAGTAACACTAACTCCCGAGTCTACCAGCGATAGTGAGAGTACGACTTGTTCGCCTCTGCCATCCGGTGGACATCTGACTTCTTCTTGAATGCCGAGCCAGTCTCAGAAACCGCGTCGATCATTTCGTATGCAATCTTCTCGATCATTGACTTACCTGCGCGCTTCTTCGCAGCATCAACGATCCATTCCATGCTCAGGTTGATCCCACGGCGCGATTCGACCTCAATCGGCACCTGAAGTGTAGCTCCTCCGACTCGGCGAGGCTTCACCTCAACAAGTGGCCGACATTTCTCAACGGCCTGCTGGAAAACCTCTATGCCAGGCTTCGCACCCTTCTCGTCGATGAGTTTGATGGCACCGTATACGATGCCCTGTGCTTTGACCTTCTTTCCCTTCTTAAGAATCTTGTTGATGAAGTGGTTCAACAGCTCGCTGTTATAAATAGGATCAGCCTGAGCTGGCTTGCGGAACTGCCGCTTCTTCCTGGGCATTACTTGCCACCTTTCTTTGCTGCGGCGCCCTTCTTGGCTCGCTTCGCTCCGTACTTCGATCGGGCCTTCATGCGATTGGCCACGCCTGCAGTATCCAGTGTCCCACGAATGATGTGATAGCGAACGCCAGGCAAATCCTTGACCCTGCCGCCACGAATCAGCACCATCGAGTGCTCCTGAAGGTTATGACCGACACCACCGATGTAAGCTGTGACCTCCATACCATTTGTCAGACGAACCCTGGCAATCTTACGCAATGCGGAGTTAGGCTTCTTCGGTGTCGCGGTCTTGACCTGGGTGCAGACACCCCTCTTCTGTGGGCAACCCTTGAGCGCCGGAGTCTTTGTCTTGAACTTCGGCTGCACGCGGGGGGACCGCACCAGCTGGTTAAATGTCGCCATAAAATTTCCTCCTAAGGACGTAAATACGCATCTCTAAATGATACGCAATAGGGAGCAAGTGTCAAGCGCTTGCCCCCTTGACAAATCACGCTCTCGCAGCACAGGCGTCGCCTATTCGAATGTCCTGCTTCGCTCACCCCAATCTAGCTTCCACGAGCTTCACGCGCAGGTTCTCCCTGGACCTTCCGCTTCTCGAGCATGAGCTCTGGGGACGATGTGCCAGCAGGAATCGACTTGCCCACGATGACTGCTTCCTTCAGGCCGGTGAGCCGGTCGATCTTGCCCTTGATAGCCGCGTCCGCAAGGACTCTTGGCGTTTCCTGGAATGACGCAGCCGACAGGAAGCTGTCAGTCTCCAGAGAGGACTTCGTGATACCCTGAAGCACCAGATCAAAGGAGGCAGGCTTGCCACCCTGCGCCCGAACCTTGCGGTTCTGCAGCAGGAGTTCGTGCTTGCTCACAATCTGGTCGGTGAAGAATGCGGTGTCTCCCGGGTCCACAACCTTCACTTTCTTGAGCATCTGGCGAATGATCATCTCAACATGCTTGACGTTGATATCGACGCCCTGAGAGCGATAGACCTTCTGAACTTCCTGAACCAGGTAGCGGGCAGTCTCCTCAACCCCTACCAGGTCGAGAAGACCCTTGGGGTCGATGGAGCCCTCGGTAAGCTGTTCCCCCACGCACACGTGCGCACCTTCCTTGATACGAAACCTGGTCGTCGGCGGGACTTTGAACTTGGCTTCGACACCCGCTCTGGTTGCCACGACAATCTGTTTCTTCTCCTCGAAGTTCTTCTCTTTCACATCGACGATGTGGAAGATGCCATCCACGGTCGAGACGATGGCCTGTCCCTTCGGCGTACGTCCTTCAAAGATTTCCTCGACACGAGGCAGACCTGTGGTGATGTCAACGACCGCAATGCCTCCTGTATGGAACGTGCGAAGCGTCAACTGAGTGCCGGGCTCACCGATGGACTGAGCCGCGATGACACCCACCGCCTCCCCGACCTGGACATCATCACCGGTGGACAAGTCCCGGCCATAGCACATGGCACAGACGCCGTTTTCACTTTGGCATGTGATTGCAGAACGAAGGCGCACGCTGGTGATGCCAAACTGCTCGACGGCAATTGCCACTTCGTCACGGATGAGACCGTCCTTGGGAACCAGAACGATGTCTTCGTTCACCAGTACTTCGACAGACGTGATGCCAGCGCGCTTTGTTGACGCAAGCACCTTCTCGGTCAGGGGATCGTCCTTCTTCGCCACAATACGCTCGCCATCAGGCGAAACGATGTCCGCAGCGAGGGGGCGGTCCAGAATGCGTTCGAGCGTCGTCCTAGACCAGACGGGGTTCACTTTGATGGTCGACGCGCGCAGCACAATGTCATCCGCTGCATACCTGCCGGCGATTTGTTCACGGAGGCCTACGATTACGGCCCCGCCGTCAGCAACGGGTTGGACAGTCAGGCCACCAACATATCGCTGGATCTTCAGAGACTTGAGGCCGAGGGACTCCAGACGTTTCGCCTGTTCCCACGAAATCTCTTCGCCAGGCTCGATGATGGTCTCTCCGGTCAACGGGTTCACAATCTGTTCATCGGCGATTTTTCCAGCCAGTTCCTCGGAAAGCGAGGAAACCACCAGATTGCCAATCTTGATCTCGCGAGCCTGAGAATGGGTACAGTCTTCCTCGCGGACCACCAGTTCGTGTGCAACATCGACCAGACGACGCGTGAGATACCCCGAGTCAGATGTCTTGAGTGCAGTGTCCGCCTGTCCCTTGCGGGTACCGTGTGTCGATAGGAAGTACTCGAGCACCGACAGACCCTCACGGAGGTTGGACTTGATGGGGAACTCGATGATCTTGCCGGAAGGGTCCGACATCAAGCCACGGATACCCGTCATCTGCACAATCTGCTTCTTGCTTCCCCGGGCTCCTGAGTCAGCCATGATACGAACCGAGTTCTCTTCAGTAAGATTGCGGAAAACGGCGCGTTCGATCTCCTCGCCCTTCTTCTGCCAGACCTGGACCACCTTGAGGTAGCGGTCGTTGTAGGAGAGAAGGCCCTCATCGTAGAACTCATTGATCTCACGGACGGTTCTGTCGGCGTCCTCGAGGATGCGCTTCCGCTCGGGCGGTACTTCCATATCAGACAGTCCAATCGACATGCCCGAGTCCGTCGCGTACTTGAATCCGAGTGCCTTGATATTGTCGAGGAGGACACATGTCTTGGACACGCCGAACTGACGCGAGAAGTCGAGGATCATCGCCTCGATCTCCTTCTTGGGCATCGTCTTGTTCTGGAAGGGGAAATCTCGGTACTTCGCTTCACCCTCGAAGATCGTTGCCCGGAGTTCATCGTTGAATACCACTCGACCTGCAGTCGTACGGATCTTCACACCACCAATGCGAACGAGAACCGGGTCGTGTGGACGTAGCTTGCCAGACTCGAAAAGGTAGAGGACGTCCTGCTCGCCATAGACAGGAACGGAGTTCCACTTCATCGACTTCATCTTGTCCTTCACTTCATAGGTCAGGTAGTAGGCTCCAAGTACCATGTCCTGGACGGGACCGGCCATGGGATTGCCGCTTGCCGGAGAGAAGATATTGTACGATGAGAGCATCAGCAGCCTGGCTTCCGCCTGGGCTGCAAGACTCAAAGGAAGGTGGATGGCCATCTGGTCTCCGTCGAAGTCAGCGTTGAACGGCGTGCACACGAGCGGCGATATCTGGATAGCCTTCTCATCGATAAGCACTGGTTCAAAAGCCTGAATCGACAGACGGTGAAGCGTCGGCGCGCGGTTCAGAAGAACGACATTGCCCTTGACGACCTTCTCGAGAATGTTCCAGACTTCTGGTGTGGGCTTCTCGACGATGTCCTTGGCAACCTTCATGCTGCCGACGACTCCTTCTCGCATGAGCCGGTAGATGACATGGGGCTTGAACAGCTCGAGCGCCATTTCCTTGGGGACACCACACTGACTTATTTTAAGCTGCGGGCCTGAGACAATGACCGCACGACCGGAGTAGTCGACACGCTTGCCAAGCAAGTTCTGGCGGAACCGCCCTTCCTTGCCTTTGAGTTTGTCGCTGAGAGAGCGCAGAGGGCGGCCATTCGCATTGATCACGGGATACTGGCGCTTGCTGTTGTCCAGCAGGGCGTCCACGGCGTCCTGAAGCATGCGTTTCTCATTCTGCAACAGAATCTCGGGCGCACTTTCATCGATCATTTTCCCAAGTCGGTTGTTGCGGTTGATGACCCGGCGGTACAGCTCGTTGAGGTCATCGGACGCGAACCGCCCACCCTCCAGCTGAACGAGAGGGCGAAGGTCCGGGGGAATAACCGGAATACGAGTCAGGATCATGTCCGTGGGCTTTCTGCTGTTGTTGATGAGAGCCGTGACCACGTCCAGCTGCTTCACAGCCTTGGCGCGGTCCTGGCGGGACTTGCCCTTGATACGGACGAGCAGGCTGTCGCGCATCTTGTATAGGTCGAGGTCCTTCAACAGCTCGAGGAATGCCTCAGCACCCTTCCTGGCAACGAACTTCTCGCCCTTCATCTTGCGCTCGCGGAATTCCTCATCAGTCACAAGCAGCTTCCGTACCAGTCCTTCGGCATCGCCCGGGTCCAGGACAAGCCAGCTGCCAAAATAGACGACCTTCTCGACGGCCTTGCTGGGCATCTCGAGGAGAAGCGCGATGTAGTTGACCGCGTTGCGGAAGTACCAGATGTGCGCGACCGGGGCGTGCAGCTCGATGTGCCCCATGCGCTCACGGCGCACGTTTGAATCAGCTACTTCAACG
>JAPLGI010000047.1 GCA_026390245.1 Caldisericota bacterium | reverse complement strand
CACGTCCGGCAGAAATGAGACCTTCGCCTTGGTCGCCACACCGGGTGCGATGCCGTCCACCAGGACGGTCCCGGATGTTGGGGAAACGAGTCCCGCCAGAATCTTCATGAGCGTCGTCTTGCCGCTGCCGTTGGGGCCGAGAAGCCCCATGATATGCCCTTCGGGAACATCCAGCGTGACGTCGGACAGTGCCGTCGTCGTGATGTAGCGCTTCGTAAGGTCACTGATCTGCACAATCGTTGTCATTTCGTCTCCTTCCCGGCTTCGTCTGCCGCCATTGTCGACATTTCCTCCACACCATACCCAAGCGAACGCATTCCGACGACGTAGGTCTTCACGATGTCACGGGCAAGTCCCTGCCGCACGAGGTCAACCGTTCGGTGGTCACCGGATACAAAGGTCCCCATACCGCGCTGGGTCGTTACATACCCTTCACGCTCCAGTTCCAGGTAGGCCTTCTGCACAGTATTCGGGTTCACGACGACCTGTCGGGCGAGGTCGCGGACCGATGGCAGCTGTCCTCCCGCTTTCAGCTCTCCGACAGCGATGCGCCTCTTGACCAGGTCCATGATCTGTACGTAGATGGGAGTCCTGTCATCAAACTCCATGTCGTGCCTCCTCCGTCCCTTGGACGGTCACTGTACTGCTTAGCGTGGTGGTGTACCATTACTCTAGTACACAAGAGCTCGATGTCAAGGGATTGCTCACAACCACCGTTGGCAACCCAACCGTACACAGGCTCGACCGATGAGATGGTCCTGTATGACGGTTGGGCCCCGCAGCCAGTGACGGCCGCGGAGTTTCTCATATACTGTTCGCATGCCCCTGAGAGGGCAGGGAGGAACCATGGCAGCGACCGACAGACCGATGAGAAGGAAGGAGTGCGAGGTGACCGATGCTGGCGTCATTCGTCGCATCCTGGGGCGCGCCACGCTGTGCCGCGTGGCGATGGTGGATGGGAACGAACCATACGTGGTCCCGATGAACTGCGGCTGGGACGGCGAGCGCCTGCTTCTGCACGCCGCGGTCCAGGGCAGAAAGGTGGACATCCTCCACGCCAATCCGCGCGTCTGTATCGAGATCGACGAGGACATCCAGATCGTGACCGGCACAACCGGCGAAGAGTGCACCGCGAACTACGTCACTGTCATCGGGGCCGGCACCGTGTCATTCGTCCTCGACCCCGTGGTCAAGGCCCGGGATCTGAACGTCATCATCCGTCAGTGCCACCCCGGCGTCCCCGAAGAAGCCTTCTCCGACGAGGCACTGTCCCGTATCGTCGTTCTGGAGGTTCACTTCGACCACCTCACCTGCAAGGCAAAGGGGATGACGCCGCGATCATCATGAAACATGCCTGACTGGAGGAAGCGGAACAATGATCTATCACATCGAAGCTGAAGACCCGTGGCAGCAGGCGCTGCTTGCAGGAGAGTACGTCCCCGAAAGTCTCAGAAGCGACGGCTTCATCCACTGTTCAGCACTGGAACAGGTCGCGGACGTCGCAAACAGGCATTACCGGGACATCCACGGCCTTGTGCTCCTGTGCATCAGCCAGAAGCTGCTCGACTCAGAAACACTGTGGGAACCGACTGACGGACTCTACTATCCCCACATCTACGGCCCTCTCAACCCCTCCGCCGTCGTAGCGGCGGTCCCCTTCCCGTGTGATGAAGACGGCACCTTCCAGCTGCCCGCGAACATGCCCGAGGACACAGACGACCTTCCCGAGACAGACATCTAGGCCGCAAGGCAGCAAAGCACGAAAACGTTGTACGTTGGAACCATCCCAAGATGTTACAACAACTACGACTGTCCCCTGTTACAGATCGGGCTCAGCGAAAGTGTAACACTCTCGGCGACTTTGGAACCGTCCCGAGAGTGTTACAGCGGGACGTTGCAATACCGTGGTTTTCTCTACACTATGGACAGGCGCCTCGCAGGTTTGGGCGACACCGTATTTCCGCTATCGATAAAAGGAGGAACACGATGCCTTGGT
>JAPLGI010000019.1 GCA_026390245.1 Caldisericota bacterium | reverse complement strand
GCATCCTCTTACACCGCTCCAGGATTGCAATTCAACCCTTTGGCCATACAATATCCATGAATTGCGGCAAACAGGTGGCTGGCAAAGAGGTGGTCCTGGCATGACACGATTCCAAGGCTTTGTGAGACAGGATGTAGCGCCGTGAGGGCAGCGTGAGACGAGTCTTCCGCGTCGCCTGGCGCACAATGCTCATATCATCGCTTGCAACAGTGTCCTGGCTGATTCTTGGTACCAGGCCTCTGTTCTACCTCGCTGCTCTCATCACGACGTACACGGCAGTCATGGTCCCGCTCGTGCTGAGGACAAGCGACCTCACCACAGTCGCCAAGCACCTGCGACACGCGGTCGTGCAGATGAAGTCACAGGACACGCTGACGATTTCACTTGAGGGAATCCCAGCACGTTCTCCTCTCTCAGTCCGGCTGCAGCCCCTGGTCCCCGAGTACATCATTCGCGAAAGCTCCTCCTGGCATGACCGGACATACACTCTGCAGTTCCACGTCAACCGTCGAGGCGTGTACAGCCTTGGAGGGGGCATCCTCACCGTGACCGACCCCTTGTGCCTCTTCCGCATCAGCAGACGCCTGACGGCTGATGTGAAACTCACGGTGTTCCCCACCGTCCTTCCCCTTGAAAGGCTGCGTGTCTCGCTGACCTCTCCACTCGATGGCCAGCGCGTCAAGTTCGCACCCAACTACGACGTCTCACAGCTTGCGGGCGTGCGACCCTATGAAAGCGACCCCATGAACCGCATTCACTGGAAGATGAGCGCTCACAGGGGAGAACTCATGGTGAAGGAATTCGCCCCTTCCGCCTCAAAAACGGTCGTCGTCCTGCTCAACCTGACACTCCGGCGGGAACCCAGCTTCACCCTGGAAACCTTCGAAGACTACATGACGATGGTAGGCGCAAGTGTCCTTCAGTACGCCTTTGACCACAGACTGCCTTTCGGACTTACCGTTCTGGGCGAGGAGACGCTCTCTTCCAACGGCTTCTCAAAGGATGCGACTCATCTGTTCGCCTGTTATCGCCTCCTTGCGCAGGCACGCGCCCGCATGGACAAGGAACCGTCCAGCACTGTGTTTCTCGACTACCTCAGACAGGAGCGGCTCCGTATCCCCGCCCGCTCACAGCTCTTCCTCATCCAGCATGAATTGAAGGAAGAGGAGATTGGGGCTCTGCTCCGCATGGAGGCCCAGTTCTCACGCATTTCGATCTTGCTTTTCCCGTATGGGAGCTTCCTTCTGTATGGCGAGAGGGCGGTCCCGTACTTCATGCCTGACGTCGAACAGATTGCACGTCTCAAGAAGACACAGAAGATCCTGAGAGATGCCAGCGTCGACCTTTCCATCATTGGTCTGAACGACACGCTTGCCGCACTGGGGGAAACCTGATCATGAATCGAGAGAAGTCACTGCTGCATGTCTCGTTCATGATCGTGGCGACGCTTCTGGTCTTCTGGACAGCGCGCTCCACCATCCCGCTCTGGATCGTCGTGCCCGCGCTGGCCGTCGTGATCGCTGGACCATGGCTGCAGCGGCGCAGGCTGACGTGGGAAGCGATCATTGCCGTCGCACTGGCAACGATCCTGGCCACGAACAGCCAGCGTCTGGCCATCGGCTATGCGGCACGCTATCGGGAGTTCTTCTTTCTTCTGGTACCGATGCTCTTCTATGCGGGCGTTGTCCGAACCAGGCTGAAGGCCCCTGGCGAACCGGTCTATCTTTACAGCATCGTCTGGCTGACACTGCTGGTCACGCTGGACGTCCCGGGCGCTGCCGTTTCGGTTGCGGTACTGTCCCTCCTGGTCCTTCTGGCATTGCTGCTTGCCGGAACAGACGAGGATCGGCCCTGGTTTCTCCGGCGGCTGGTGCCGGTTGCCGTCATCCTGGTTGCCGTCACCCTTCTGGCAACGTCGCTTCCCGTCGAGACCGGTCCGTTCAGTGCGTCAACTGCGCAGAGCCTGCAGGAGTTCCTGTTTGGCAGTCCTACAGCAGTCGACTTCATCACACGACGCCATACCACCAACTGGTGGAAGCCCTGGCCGGCTGCTGCAACGAGTCTCCTGGGTTCCTGGCTGATGCGGATTGCGCTTGCCGAGGAACTCCATGTTCTCGGACTCTCGCTGTTGATGGCTCCGCTCATGATGCTGCTTGCGTGGATATTCATCGGGGCCGTCCTGCAGCAGGGTCCGGGCAAGTCCCTGCGGAGACTTCTGCCCGCTCTTTTCCTGCTGTTCGGCATGGGCTGCGTTTTCGTGGCTCTTGTGAGCATGCACAGCAAGGCACTGAATACACTGATGTTTGGTCCTTCCTCACCCTGGATCATCAATGGCAAGCTTCTGGTGCCACGTACATGGCAGATGTTCCTTGCACTCAGGCTGAAGGTCAGCCTTTTCCCATCTTCCACCGTCATCGTGCTGCAGCTCGCGGTGCGGAACCTGTCGATCCTGACGGTGCTCTTCTGCGTCGCCACTTGCGTACGACAAGCCTTCGCAACTCAGTGGGACCGCCTTGAGGGAATTGGGCGCAGACGCGACCGCATCGTCATCGAACGCACCATCAAGAGGATCCGCGATCTGAATGACGAAGAGCTGCTCCGCGACCCGCGGGGGACCGTCATCGCAATCTTCTACATGGCCGCGAACGCACTCTATCCACTCGACCTCGCGATGGTACGCGGAGAAACGCCGACAGAACTGACCTCTCGTGTCGCGCGGTGGTATCCCGACCTGGCAGAGCAGGTAGACGTTCTTGGTCGCCTGTTCTACCTGGCGCGCTACTCAAAGATCGACGTGACCGCTGACCAGGTGAGGTCTGCCAAGGAGACCTATCAGAAGCTGCTGGAGATGCTGAAGGTCGAGGCTCAGCATCCGCGGATCCGAACCGATGGAGCCTTGCCCGTCTCCCAGTAGCCCGATTCGCCTGTAACGGTTCAAGGACGTCTCCCGATGTAGTACATGAGGCGAGATGGAGACAGCGGAGATTCGTCAGATGAAGGTACCACCGGCGGGGCGTTCTGGTACGGCCGCACGCCCCAACAGCCTCCATGTGTTCTTCAGGGCTGCGGGGGGCGGTCTGCTGGCGTCACTGCTCATGCTCGTCCTCGCCCTGCTTCTCCGCAGCCCTTCCTTCCTTGTCGTCGGGCTTGCCGCTCTATCCTACACGGTGGTCCTGTGCGGCCTGCTTACCGCCGAACACGAGCACCTCTCGGTCGCGAGCGTCCTTCGCCACAGCGTCGCGACGGTACGTCAGCCAAATATGCTGACCAGCACTGTCACCGGGTACAGGGTCGCAGGGCCTCTGCTCCTGTCAATCGAACCACTGCTTCCACCATACGTGGTCTGGCGCCACAGCACCCAGGGTGACAACACCGCTGCCGTATTCTTCGACGCCACCCGCAAGGGGCAGTACGCCGTGGGCTCTGCCCGTGTGTCGCTGCATGACCCACTGCGCATCTTCCACATCCAGTGCACGGTTCCCCCGCAGCTGACCCTGACAGTTGTTCCGCGTCTAATCTCGCTTGCAGCGATGCATATTGCGCTCACGTCGCCTCTCGACGGGCAGCGTGTCCGCTATGCCCTCAACGTCGACACCAGTCAGCTTTCAGGAACTCATCCTTATGACGGAGAGCCGATCAACCGCATTCACTGGAAGATGAGCGCACACACGGGCACGCTCGTCGTCAAGGACTTCACGCCCTCGGCATCCCAGACCGTCGTCCTGCTGGTGAACTTCACTGTGCGCGGAGACACCGGCTTCGCGCTTGAAACGCTCGACGACACGTTGTCAATCGCGGCGGCAAGCATCCTGCAGTATGCACATGACCGCAGACTGCCCTTCGGTCTCGTGGCAATCGGGCCTCAGACACACTGGACGGGCACCGGCCATGATCGAACGCATCTGCTGTCCTGCCTCACGACAATAGCCAGAGCCCAGGCCGTGCAGACAGAACACACGGGTATCGTTCTGGACTGGCTGAACCAGAATACACGTTTGATTCCCGCGCAATCACAGCTGGTTCTCCTGGCGCATGAGATGGAGGAGGCTGAGGTCGTGCATCTGCTTAAGCAACGAGAGGCGAGCACCAGGCACCCTACTACATGAAGGATACGTCAAAACTGCTTCGCCTGAGGTCTCTGCAGCGCGTGCTCAGGGAAAACGGTATCGAACTGACGATCGTAGGGCTGAACGACCCGCTCACGACGCTCGCCGCTGGCTAAGGAGATGCTCATGGATACAACGCGCATTGCCCGGCTCATCATCGCCAACACTGCCTGTTTTCTCGCATTCTGGATCGCCCGTCTTGCAGTCCCCTGGTGGTTTGGTGTCGCAGCGATCGTCATGCTGAACATCGCGCTGCCACACCGCAATCAGAAACTCTTCAGACTCTACCATGGTCTCGAGACATGTCTTATCATCATCTATCTAGCACTGACCGCCGACCGGCACACACTTCAGGAACTGCTCGCTATTCTTCTGCTGACAGCGCTGTTTGAACTCTACTTCTGGCTTGTCGGCAACCTCACGCTGGCTGCAGAGTCACCCGCCCATTTCCTGCGCATCAGCATCGTTGCCTGCTGTTATGCCGTGCTGGGCAATACGGACCCTCTTGTGGCCACGAGCATGCTGGCCGTTATGCTGGCCGCATCGATGCTTTCGGCAGTCACCGCTTCCGACCCGCGAGCAGCCAGAAGGCTTCTGCCTGGATTCATCATCCTTCTGGT
>JAPLGI010000077.1 GCA_026390245.1 Caldisericota bacterium | reverse complement strand
ATGCTGCCCGACATCAAGGCCTCTTCAGAAGTCTACGGTATGGGTGTTGGTGCACTTGCAGGCATTCCCATCGCCGGCGACCTTGGCGACCAGCAGGCAGCTCTCTTTGGCCAGACCTGCTTCAGCGCGGGAGAAGCCAAGAATACCTACGGTACCGGCTGCTTCATGCTGCTCAACACCGGAACCAAGCCTGTTCCTTCCAAGAATGGTCTGCTTACCACGCTCGGCTACAAGATCGGCAAAGAGCCCGCCGTGTACGCCCTTGAAGGTTCCATCGCCATCACAGGCGCTCTGGTTCAGTGGCTGCGCGACAACCTCGGCCTGATCCAGAAGTCCTCTGACATCGAGCCCCTCGCCAACACGGTCGAGGACAACGGTGGCATCTACTTCGTTCCCGCATTCTCTGGCCTCTTCGCCCCGTATTGGAAGAGCGACGCCCGTGGTGTCATCGTCGGCATGACTCGCTACGTCAACAAGGGTCACATCGCCCGCGCAACTCTTGAAGCGACCGCCTATCAGACCCGCGAAGTCCTCGAAGCCATGAACAAAGACTCCGGCGTTCCGCTTACCGCACTCAAGGTAGACGGCGGCATGGTCTTCAACAACACACTGATGCAGTTCCAGTCGGACATCCTCGGCGTTCCCGTCATCCGCCCGAAGGTAGCCGAAACCACAGCTCTCGGTGCTGCCTATGCAGCCGGCCTCGCAGTCGGCTTCTGGGCCAAGGTCGAAGATCTGCGCGCCAACTGGGGCGTGGACAAGACTTGGGAACCCACGATGGATAGTGCCAAGCGCGCAACGCTCTTTGACGGATGGCTTGAAGCCGTCAAGCGCACGTTCGGTTGGATAAAGCAGTAGAAACTCTGTTCTAGGTTCTTGTTTCTGAAACGAGCCGCGACCGGCGGTCGCGGCTCGTTCTTGTCTAGTCTGAGCCTGTCAGCAATCTTCGGAATCTTCGTCCTGGAAGTACAATACTGGGCAAAAAGGAATGGCGAATATGGCGGACAAAACGTATGATGTCATTATCATAGGCGCGGGAGTGGTCGGGAGCATGGTGGCCCGGTTCCTCTCGCGCTACAAGCTTGATATCCTTCTGATTGAAAAGGAATCCGACGTTGGCATGGGTGCCTCCTCCGCGAATACGGCGATCGTCCATGCCGGCTACGACCCCAAGCCAGGCAGCTTGAAGGCTGAGATGAACGTCAAGGGGAACCAGATGTTCGATCAGCTGGCGGGCGAACTCAATTTCACCTTCGAGAGACGGGGCGACTACGTCGTCGCCATAGGACCGGAAGAGTATGGCAAGCTTGAGACTCTGCGACAGCAGGGGCTGGCCAACGGGGTTCCTGGAATGGTCATGCTCAACGGTGCCGACGTACGGAGTCGCGAGCCCAACATCAATCCGGAGGTAAGCGGGGCTCTCTGGGCCACCACCGGTGGCATCTGTGACCCCTTTGGAGTCGTGGTTGCCGCTGCGGAGAATGCGGTCGTCAACGGGGTCACCCTGATGACTGACACGGCATTTGAGGATTTCATCATGGAAGGAAAACGCATCGTCGGCATCAAGACAAACCGCGGCGATTTCAGGTCGCGCTGGGTCGTCAACAGTGCGGGCCTATATTCCGATGTGGTGATGCACAAGGCTGGCCTGCGGCCGGAGTTCAAGATTACGCCTCGAAAGGGCGAATACTACGTGTTCGACAAGGCCGAAATCACCATCAACAACGTGCTTTTCCCTGTGCCGTCTGCGACCAGCAAGGGTATCCTGGTTACCACGACCGTACATGGCAACACGATCATAGGACCAAACGCTCTGGAGATAGATGACAGGGAAGACCGTTCCATCACCCATGAGGGATTGGATGAAATCTGGCAGGGGGCGCTGAGCCTGGTCCCTTCGCTCAGCCTGCGATATGCGATAGCGGAATTTGCCGGGCTCCGCCCCGGAGGCAATGCTCCAAGCCCCAACCCGGACATTCATTACAACAAGGATTTCATCATCGAGATTCCCAAAGAGGTCGATGGCCTGGTCAATCTTGGTGGCATTGAGTCGCCGGGACTGAGCTCGTCTCCCGCCATAGCCGTCCGTGTCGTCGAACTGCTCGAGGGCGCGGGTGAGAAGCTGGAGGAGAAGCCGGACTGGAACCCGATCCGCAGAGCACGCCCGCGCTTCCGCGACATGTTGCCGACTGAGCAGAAGCTGCTCATCGAGAACGACGCGAGCTATGGACGCATCATCTGTCGGTGCGAGAACGTCACCGAAGGCGAAATCGTGGCCGAAATACACGCACCCATACCTGCGCGCACCTATGACGCCATCAAGCGGCGCACATGGCTGGGTACCGGACGCTGTCAGGGTGGCTTTGACACGGCACGTGTCGTCGAGATTCTTGCCCGCGAACTAGGCATCTCACCGCTCGAAGTCAGCAAGAAGGGTAAGGGATCAGAATTCCTTGTCCGGCCGACCAAGGATAAGGAGGCAGAATAATGCTCAAAGAAAAATACGATGTGATCGTCATCGGTGCCGGCCCTGCCGGCTTGGCTGCGGCGATCGAAGCAAAGAAGACAGGTGCCCAGGATGTGCTTGTCATCGAGCGGGCACAGGAGCTGGGCGGAATTCTGCAGCAATGCATTCATAACGGCTTTGGCCTCCAGTTCTTCAAGAAGGACATGCCAGGTCCCGCCTATGCACAGCGTTTTATCGATGAGCTTGCAGGGCTTCACATTGATACACTGCTGGATGCCATGGCCCTCAATGTGACCAGTGAACGGCATGTGTATGCGACGAGTCGGACGTCCGGCTTTCTCGAACTTGACACCAGGGCTCTCGTGCTCGCCATGGGTTGCCGTGAGCGAACGCGGGCACAGATTGCGTTGCCAGGAACAAGGCCTGCAGGCGTATATACAGCAGGGACAGCCCAGCGCTTTGTCAATATCGAAGGCTTCATGCCTGGCAAGCGCTTCGTGATTCTGGGCTCGGGCGACATTGGCATGATCATGGCGCGCAGGCTTACCTTTGAAGGCGCCAAGGTGGAACGGGTGCTGGAAATCATGCCCTTCCTGACAGGC
>JAPLGI010000131.1 GCA_026390245.1 Caldisericota bacterium | reverse complement strand
CGGCTGGAAGCTGCTGAACCAGACCATCGGGCAGAAGATCGAGCTGGTTGGCGACGACCTGTTTGTCACCAACGTCGAACGCATCCAGCGCGGCATCGACGAGAACGCTGCCAATGCTGTCCTCATCAAGCTGAACCAGATTGGCACACTGACCGAGACCATTGCAGCCATTACGCTGGCGCGCAAGGCAGGTTGGGGCGCCATGGTTTCGCACCGCAGCGGTGAGACAGTCGACAGCTTCATTGCTGACCTGACCGTCGGCATGGCTACGGGCCACTTGAAGACGGGTGCACCGTGCCGTGGGGAGCGTGTTGAGAAGTACAACCAGTTGATGCGCATTGAGGAGGAACTGGGCAACCAGGCTTCCTATGCCGGGCATCACGCCTTTGTACGGCCCTGAGTAGTAGACAAGAGTACGTGAGCGGCGCGGTATGGACCCGGACCACAACATGAGTCGGGACAACATGCCGCGCCGTGGCATTGGCAGTGCAGTCCGCAGTTTCTTCGCGCTGAACTCCAGCATGATCGCCCTGCTTGCCATGGTCGTTCTGGTAGGCATGGGCGAGAAGATGGCCGAGCGGTTCCTGCCGCTGTACCTCATGGCCGTGGGCGGCACGACATGGGCGGTTGGCTCCCTCAACGGCATGGACAATCTGCTCTCCGCTCTGTACAGCTTCCCCGGCGGATATCTCAGCGACCTGCTAGGCTACAAGAAGGCGCTCATCGTGTTCAACCTCGTTGCGATGGCAGGATACCTGATCGTGATTCTCATCCCCACATGGTGGGCTGTTCTTGTAGGTGCTGTCTTCTTTATTTCCTGGACGGCAATCTCGCTGCCGGCCATCATGTCCCTGGTGAGCAAGGCTGTTCCCAAGGACAAGCGCACGATGGGTGTCACTCTACACTCACTGACGCGACGCATCCCCATGGCCCTCGGCCCCCTCGTCGGTGGTGCCCTCATCGGGGTATTCGGGCGTGTCAACGGTGTCAGGATCTCGTTTGCGATAGCTCTGTTGCTGGGCGCGGTGGCCATCGTGCTGGAGATCTTCTTCATCAAGGAGGACCCGGATGCAGGGCAGAAGGACCGTGCGGTCCAACTGAAGGACGCGATTCATTACATCACCCCTGACCTGCGCAATCTGCTCATTTCGGATACCCTCATCCGGTTCGCCGAGCAGATCCCCTATGCGTTCGTCGTCCTCTGGGCCGTGGACCGGAATGGCATTACGCCTCTGCAATTTGGCATCCTGACCACCATCGAGATGGTGACCGCAATGCTTGTCTACATCCCCATCGCAATCCTTGCGGATCGCAACAGCAAGAAGCCATTCGTGCTGACGACGTTTGTTTTCTTCACGGCGTTCCCGATCGTCCTGTACTTCAGCCGGTCATTCCCTGCCCTGTGCGGTGCCTTTGTCCTGCGCGGGCTGAAGGAGTACGGTGAGCCGACGCGCAAGGCACTGATCATGGACCTTGCTCCCGAGAACGCCAAGGCGTCGACATTCGGGACATACTACCTCTTGCGCGACGTCATCGTCTCGGTCGCAGCGTTTGGCGCAGCGTGGCTGTGGAACAGGGGACCGGGCGTGAACTTCTTCACCGCCGCGGCCTTCGGGGCCGCCGGCACGATCTACTTCGCGATATTCGGGCGTGATCTCAAGTCTGCTGTCTGACTCTGGGTAGCACGGCGTCTGCGGACGAAACCGAAGGCACCCAGGGCAAGGATAGACCACCACAGCCCAACGCTCCACCCCGCGAGGACGTCCGATAAGTAGTGTGCGCCGATGTACAGGCGGCTGAAGCCTATCAGCAGAGGGAAGAGGGCGGCAAGGACCAGCCAGAGTGCTCTGAGACGTGGCGAGCGTGTAGCGCGGAACAGCAGGTAGAAACCCAGCGCATAGAGAGCTACCGAGATGTTCGCATGGCCCGAAGGGAAGCTGGCATCAAGCTCTGTCACGACAGCAAGGATGGCTGGGGGACGCGGTCGTCCGAAGCCGGCTTTGCCAAAGAAGACGACCAGTTCTGACCCAGCGCATGAGAGCATCAGCGCAAGGGCTGCACGCCGTCTTTGGTTCCACAGGAAGATGGTGGTGCCGATCAGCACGATGAGGACAACTTGCCAGTTGCCCAGAGAAGAAACGGCGTCGAAGAAACCGATGCCGACCGCCGTGCGGTGCGCGGCCAGCCAGTGCACAAGCCATCCGTCGGCCAGCACGATGCTCTCGTTGTCGAGCACGTCCTCCGCAAGCCCCGAAGCGAGGGCGGCCACATAGAGCAGCGCCGCGCCGACAAGCGCCGCAAACGGCCATGGGTTCTCTAGCCAGAGGCGAGCCCGACTCACGATGAATGAAGCCTGTCTTCTCATGCAAACATGATAGCAGAAGTGGCACGGAAGCACGCATGCGCTGGTCCTGCCGCATGTGTCCCTGTTGTCTGTCGAGTGTCTCCCGATACACTCTACATGAGCAGCTCAATTTCCAGGAATGGAGGTACGTGTGCAGGACGCGAAGACCAGAGAAGCTTTCACTGCCCAGCATCATGCGTTGCTGTTCGCATGGATCGCCCGGGAGACGATCGCGCATGTGGGCGAGGAAATCGCTGTCCCGGTCCTGCGCGCAGCCGTTCGACTGTATGGCGAACAGCGCGGCCGTCGCATGGCGCTCAGGGCACGGCAGGACGGACAGCCTCTTTCCATGGCAACCTTCCTCTCCTATCGCGAGTGGCAGGTTCCCGCAGGTGAGCTGCGGCAGACCGGCGTCCCCTGGCGAGGAGACCTCCGCGTTGAGGTGCATCGCTGTTGCTGGGCCACCACGTGGCAGCAGGAAGGACTCACTGACTACGGGAAGTACTACTGCCAGGAGATCGACGAGGCTCTTGTGCGCGGATTCAACGTCGAACTGAGCGTCGATGTGAAGGGGACCAGGACCAACGGCAGCCGGATGTGTCGGATCGTGTACCGTGGTGCGTTTGAGGGAACGCTGGTCCACGAAGAGACACAGCGGGCTCAGGAGAAGCGGATGCTCCCATGGAGCTACCACACTGCGCATCTCTGTGCCACGATGAGCGCAGTACTGCGGCGGGAACTGGGTTCTGCCGGCACCGCCGCCTCACGTGCGGCGCTGGAGACCTTCGCCTCACGACTTGGCACAGCTATGGCGGATGTCCTTGTGGCCGACGCGAAGATGGATTTCGACGTGCTGCCGGAGGAACGATGAAGTATCCCCTGCACTGTGCCAGGTGCGGCCGGGACTACGATGACGATGGAAGGCGCCTTCGCTGTGACTGCGGAGGCATGTTGGACCTGCGGTTCGAGCCCTCCTTCAAACCCAACATGGCGGATGGTCGATCACACGATCTATGGCGCTACCGTGAGGCATTGCCTGTCGGGAATGACGTTGTGACGATGGGCGAGGGCTGGACACCCCTGCTCCCTGTGACGCTGGACGGCCGACAGCTTCTCGTCAAGCAGGAACAGCTCTTCCCTACCGGTTCATACAAGGACCGGGGTGCGGCAGTGCTCATGACGCGTCTGCACGAACTCGGCGTGAAGCACGTCGTCGAGGACTCGTCAGGAAACGCAGGATGCGCCGTAGCCGCGTATGCCGCCCGCGCCGGCATTGCCTGCGACATCTACGTACCCGAGGACACATCCCCCGCCAAGACAGCGCAGATCGAGGCGTATGGGGCGGCCCTCCACCGGGTCCCCGGAACACGCGAAGATACGGCGCGTGCGGCGCTCGAAGCTGCCGCGACCTGCGTATATGCCAGCCACGTATACAGTCCGTGGTTTCTGCAGGGGACCAAGACGTTTGCGTATGAGGTCGCGGAACAGCTCGGCTGGACAGCCCCCGATACACTGGTTCTTCCCACAGGCAACGGCACGTTGCTTCTGGGCGCATACATGGGGTTCGTTGAACTCGCACGGTCGGGAATCGTGAACCATGTGCCACGCATCGTCGCGGTGCAGGCTGCGGCATGCGCTCCTCTTGCGGCGGCGTTTGCCGCAGGACTGGATGAACCCGTCGCGGTCCATACGAATGCTACTGTTGCCGAGGGTATTGCCATCGCGGCTCCGGCGCGCGGCTCGCAGGTCCTGGCGGCGGTGCGTGCCTCCGGCGGATCGTTCGTGACCGTGTCTGAGCAGGAAATCATCGCCAGTCTCCGGGATTGCTGTCTCGGTGGCTGGTTCATCGAGCCGACGTCCGCTGCGGTGATCGCCGGCGCGCGCAGATGTGCTCGCACTGCAGCGCCGGGCGAGACAATTGTCACGGCATTCACTGGACATGGGTTGAAAGCAGCGGCCAAGATCGCTGAACTCATGAAATCTCTCTGACAGGAGGAGGCCTGCTATGAGACTAGCCACGTTCTCATACTTGGGTCAAGAGCAGGTCGGACTGGTCACGCAAGACCAGTCTTGGGTCATACCGCTCAAACAGCTGCTGGGTGTGGACGCTCCAGGGACCATGATCGAACTGATCGAGCAGTGGAGCGACGTGGGCTCCCGGCTCCAGACGATATCGGTCTTTCCAGGGGTAGGCTTGCCGCTGGCAGGCGTCGGGCTCGTCGCTCCCATCACATATCCACGGCGAAACATCATCTGCCTGGGCAAGAACTACCGAGACCATGTCGCTGAGGCTGCGGCACTCGGGGGTCAAACGTCGGGTATCCCAACTGCCCCCGTGTACTTCTCCAAGATGGTCGACCGCGTCCGCGGTTCGACCGAGTCTGTTCCCATTCATTCAGGTGTCACAAGCATGCTGGACTACGAGGCCGAACTCGCCGTCATTATTGGAAAGACAGGCCACGACATTGACCCCGGGAGCGTCCCGGAGTACATCTTCGGCTACACCATCCTCAATGACATCACCGCGCGGGACCTTCAGAAGAAGCACGACCAGTGGTTCAAGGGGAAGAGTCTGGATGGCGGGTGCGCAATGGGGCCTGTCGTTGTAACTGCCGATGAGTTCGTTTATCCGCCGGCTCTGGGCATACGGTGTACCGTCAACGGTGAGTTACGGCAGGAGTCCGTCACGTCCGAGCTCATCTTCGGCATCACGGAAATCGTCAGCGATTTCAGCAAGGGACTGACCCTTGTGCCAGGTGACGTGATCAGCACGGGGACGCCGGCGGGTGTCGGCATGGGGTTCCGTCCTTTCAGGTGGCTGAAGGCAGGAGATGTCGTCGAGTGCTGGATCGAGGGGATAGGTACCCTCAGGAACACAGTCGACTAGCCGTCAGACCGCTCTGCTCGCGCGGAACAGGATCCAGGAACTGAGAATGACCAGTGCACCGGCAGAAAGGGCGAGTGCCGCCCGGTACTCTTTGCGTTCTTCCCCGGTCATCCGGCCATGGTCGCGCAGCAGTATCGTCGCAGCCATGGAACCGGCGATCACCAGGAGCAATACCGACACGACGTTGCTGGGGAAATAGAGATTGCGTCCGCCGGGCCCCATACTCCATCCGTCCGAGACGTAGTTGCCCAGTCCGATCAGGCCTCCCGCGAAGGCCATAACCGTCATTAGTCTTCTCATTCAGCACCAGTCGGGTTCAGGGAGCTCCCTGGATCTCGCGCAGGTCGATTACTGTCTCCTCCGGTTTGAGAAGACTGCGCATCGTTTCCTGATCTACATCTGCTACCTTGAGGATGATACGAATGCGACTGGGCAGTGTCGCAGGGAACGACGATACGCTGGCGACAAGCCCGCCCGCTTCGACGACGCGGTTGAACAGCGAAGCGAGAGCCCCCTTGCGGTTTTCTATCTCAAGAGACGCGCGGACACCCGGTGCACGTGAGCCGAGCATTTCGACGAACAACCTGAAGATGTCCGTCTGAGTGATGATCCCCACGAGAGCATGCGAGTCTGGCGAGTTTACGACTGGCAGGGCGCCGATATTGTGGTCGGCCATGATCGCGGCGGCCAACTCGATGGGACAATCAGGGCAAATCGTGACCACATCGTGTTGCATGACCTGCCGGACAGGCAAGGCAGCGGCCTGGGAAGTGCTCTCCGCCCAACTGATCGGCCTGTCGACTGTTGGCGAGGCGTACAGCAGGTCCTTGTCCGAGACAATGCCGATCAGCTGGTCGTTTTCGACGACCGGGAGATGGTGGATGTTGCGCGTGCGCATCACCTTGAACGCGTCGGACAATGGCGCTTCGGGGCCAATCATCACGAAGTCGCGCGTCATGTATTCACGGACAAGCATGGGTTTCTCTCCCGAGTCCTAGCGCTTGCGCGCCGTCCCGACCAGGAATGCCCCGGTCAGCGGCTTGAACATACGACCAAAGAACTCTTGCCTCGCGGCGGCGCTGTCGTTAGACTCGTCTTCGTCGGGCAGGGTGTAGAGGCAACTCTCCATTGTCAGAGCGCCAAAGGTGCCTGTGCGGTGAAACAGCATGCGCAGGTCAGATGAGGAAAGGAAGTGGGCTGCCCCATAGATCGACTCTTCGCGCTTGGCGTGTTCACGGCGAGCGTCGGCCCATGGAGAATCGGCGTTGAGGACGCCGACTACCAGCTTGCCGCCCGGTCGCAAGACCCGGGCCATTTCCATGAGGGCCAGCAGCGGGTCCGCGGAAAACTCGAGAGCGGCAATTGACACAACCATGTCGAACGTCCTGTTCTCATAAGGGAGCTTGATCATGTCAGCCTGATCATACCAGATGTACTGACCGCGGTCCTGGGCCTTGCGGCGTGCGATCTCGATCATTTTCGGCGAGATGTCGACGGCCGTAACGTCAGCGCCACCCTCGGACAAACGGATACTGTACAGCCCAGTGCCACATCCGACGTCCAGGACAGTCTTCCCCCGCACGACCCCCACGTGTCTGAAAACCAGAGCGTTTTCGAGTTCGTCCTCATAGGCGCCCAGGGGTGTCATGTACCAGCTGTCGTACGTGTCAGCCTTGCTGTCAAACAACGCATCGTCTGACATGTGTCGCCTCCTGAAGAAGGTCCCTTTCATTCATTGTCTGCGAGACGGGCACGAATGCAAGACAGAGGAATACAGGTGGTGCCATGCTGGATGGACCAGCTGGCGGAAACTCAGGCTTCGGTCTTCAAGTCGAAGACGCGATAGGCAAGAAGGTAGAGCCCAACCGCCAGGAGACTGCCGACCGCGTCCGCGATAACGTGCTGCTTGAGGACTTGGGTGGCGATGACCGTGACCACGGCGAACAAGGTCATCAGCCAGGCGACGGGACGGTAGCGCCTCTTGACCCACCAGAAGCTGGCGGCCAGAGCAGACAAGCCGCAATGAAGCGAAGGAAAGCAGTTGTAGGGGTTGTCGCTGGCGTACTTGGCCAGCAACGCATCGACATATCTGCTGCTGCCCGCCACCAGGTCCGTCGGGCGGGGGACTTGCGTCTGGAACACGATGTAGACTCCGTTGCTGATGGCCTGGATGGCAATGAATGCCACACCGAAGGCAGTGAAGATCTTTGGATGGAAGGCGAAAAAGAACAGGAGACAGAAGTAGAGAACGGGCTCCAGCCAGTTGTAGGGGACAATGAATTGCGGAATGACCGGGACCCAACGATCGAAGGCTGTCTGCAGGATATGGACGTTGGCCGTCGCGTGGTTGGTCATGGCGTACCAGGTCGAGGACCAGTAGACACCCCCGGCGAGGACGACGTTGATCAAGTACCTCCGCCAGTTCTCCTTCATGAATCGATTCAGTCTGTCCATCGGGTTCTCCTCTGCCCCCGACAGCTCAAAAACACTGTGTTTGGGCCTACCCTTCATGATACCCGGAGATGTCTTCCATGCAACATTAGACGAAGGGCCAGAGGCGATCTTCTGGCCCTTGCATGCGTTTCGACTTGCTGAGCTAGTTTCTCTCGAGATCAGCAGTCTTCGTAAGCCAGGCGTGGATGGCACGTGCGGCCTTGCGGCCCTGGCCCATGGCCAGGATGACGGTTGCGGCACCCAGCACGATGTCGCCGCCTGCAAACACGCCCGGGACCGACGTCTCCATTGTCTCCTCGTTGGTGACGATACCCCCATGCCTGTTCATCTGGAGACTCGGGAGAGCGGCGGGGATCAGCGGGTTGGGGTTGTTGCCGATCGCCACGATGACGACATCTGCAGAGACACTGCCGGTCTGACCGGGAATCGGCAGGGGCCGCCTGCGACCGGATGCGTCCGGCTCGCCAAGCTGCATCTTCTGGAGAGTAAGGCCGGTGACCCATCCGTCAGGGTTTCCGAGGATCTCCAGAGGGTTCTGAAGGAAACTGAATTCGACTCCCTCCTGGACCGCATGGTGATACTCCTCTTTGCGGGCGGGCATCTCCTCCTCCGAGCGTCGGTAGATGACCGTGACGCCCAGAGCTCCCAGCCGCAGCGCAGTCCGGGCCGAGTCCATGGCGACATTGCCGCCGCCGAGGACGGCCACTGATTTGCCGCGCAGGATGGGCGTATCGGAGTTCTCGTCATAGGCGTGCATGAGGTTGGCGCGCGTCAGGTACTCGTTGGCGGAATACACCCCGAGCAGGCTCTCGCCCGGGATGCCCAGGAAATTTGGAAGCCCGGCACCACTTCCAATGAAAACAGCGTCGTAGTCATTGCGCACTTCGTCGACCGTGAGGGACTTGCCGATGACCGTGTTGTACTGGAAATCCACGCCAAGTCTGGTCAGGTAGGAAACCTCCGCATAGACGATCTCCTTGGGCAGACGGAACTCGGGGATACCATATCCCAGGACCCCTCCCGGCATGTGGAGCGCTTCAAACACGGTAACGGCGTGGCCGAGCTTGATGAGGTCGCCGGCTACGGTGAGGCCTGCGGGACCACTGCCGATGACGGCTACGCGCTTACCGCTCGCGGGAGGAATCTGGGGGATGACCGCTGTGTGATTTTCACGTTCCCAGTCAGCCAGAAATCGTTCCAGCTGGCCGATCTGCACAGCCTGTCCAGGGTCCCGATGCGTCTTGCCTACGGTACAGCTCTTCTGACACTGGTCTTCCTGCGGGCACACGCGCCCGCAGACGGCTGGCAGCAGGTTGGTCTGCTTGATGATTCCGATCCCGGCGATGTAGTCGCCGGACTCGATGGTCCTAATGAAGTCGGGAATGCGTACGCCAACGGGGCATCCATCGACACAGGGCTGGTTGACACAGTGAAGGCAGCGCTGCGCTTCCTGCAGCGCCATCGCGGGGGTGAACCCGAAGGGGACCTCGCGGACGTTGTGGATGCGTTCGGTGGGGTCCTGCTCGGGCATGACGACTGGTGGCAGCTTCAATCTGTCGGCAGTATCCACTCTGGCCCCCTCGTGCCAAGTCCGATACGACACTCGTGGTCGCAGCGTTCAGCAGCCGTCTTTTCCTCCGTGCGATACGTCCCGAGGCGCCGGATCATGCTGTCCCAGTCTACCTTATGCGCGTCGAACTCGGGGCCGTCCACGCAGGCGAATTTCATCTCGCCGCCCACGGTGACACGGCATCCGCCACACATGCCGGTTCCGTCGATCATGATCGGGTTGAGGGACGCCATCGTGGGGATGCCGAGCTCCTTGGTGAGCAGAGATGTGAACTTCATCATGAGGGGGGGACCGATGACGACTGCCTGGTCGATGTGCGTCCCACCACCCACGAGAGCGCGGATCGCGTCGGTCACGAGTCCTTTTGTCCCATACGACCCATCATCTGTGGTGACGATGAGTTCATCACTGACACGGCGCATGTCGTCTTCAAGAATGAGCAGGTCACGCGTCCTGGCCCCCAGAATGGTGATGACATGGTTGTGGGCTTCCTTCATGGCCTTAGCAATTGGATAAAGCGGAGCTGTTCCGATGCCGCCGCCTACGCACAGCACCGTTCCAAACTGTTGGAGATGTGTGGGTCTGCCCAGTGGGCCAACGACGTCGTGAATGGCATCTCCAGACCGAAGCATGGCCATCTCGCGCGTGGTCTTGCCGACCGACTGCACGATCAGAGAGATGGTCCCGAGCTCGGGGTCCGCGTCGGCAATCGTCAGAGGAATCCTCTCACCGTGGTCCGATACGCGGACGATGACAAATTGCCCGGGTTTCCTGTGGGTTGCGACCAGTGGCGCGTCGATAACATATCGAGTCACATTTGGTCCGAGTTCTTCTCTCTTGCGGATCGTATTCATAAGTGCCTCTCGGTTTCCTGGTGGATGTATCCATCAGAGTATATTCCGAAAAGCTGGAGGCATCAGCCCGGTTGGCGCGAAGATGCCAGGAAAAGACAACCGGGGACGTGCGCCTCCTGATGAAGCCTGACGCGGGTCGACCGCTCCTGTGAAAGTGCCTGACCGTTCAACGGTTTGCAGTTCATTCCCAATTGTCGTATAACCTAAGGACGAGAGAGGAGTGGTCATGGCAGGAACGTTTGTTGCCGGATACGGGGCCGAGATGATTCGGCGAACGCTTCAGCACATATCGATGGTTGGACTCGCCCTGGTGCTGGCGGCCTCTATCGGCGTGTCGCTGGGCGTCGCCATTTCTGGACACGACCGCGCTGCCCGCTGGGTTGTCGGAGCTGCGTCAGTCCTGTTCACCGTCCCATCGCTTGCGCTGTTTGCGCTCCTTGTGGTCGCTCTGGCGCCCATCCACCAAGGAACAGGGCGTGTGCCTGCCGTTACGGCATTGACAATGTACTCCATTCTTCCTATCGTGCGAAATACATGGATGGCACTGCGTCAGGTGGATCCATCAACGGTCCAGGCGGCTCAGGGGATGGGCATGACACCCAGGCAGATCATGCTGCGTGTCAAG
>JAPLGI010000155.1 GCA_026390245.1 Caldisericota bacterium | reverse complement strand
GAGCATCCTGGTGTTCGTGGACGAAGATGGAAGGTTTCTTCAGATCGGTCCGGCGACGTTGATGGGATTCTGCGAGTACATGGGACTCACGACCGGCCGCGGCAATAGCTGGTATGCATTTCCGACGATCATCCTGAGTCCCGTGTTCGGCAGCGAGCGCGACACGGATGAGCAGTCCGCATTGCGGCGAGCTTCTCTCATTTCTCAGGTGAACAGCACCGAAGCCGATGAAGACACGCGCAAGGAGTACTTTGTCGATGCCGTCGTCCAGCTCGGCCAGCCAGATTCGCAGGCAGTGTTGGACTCGTCCGTTTCCGCAGGGGTTCCGACAACATCGTTCGACCAGTTCGATTTTGCCGGCGACGGCGCCGTGCTTGCTGTCCTCAGCGAGATCAATCGAAACCTCACTCGCATACGCGAGCTTCTGGAGAAGACATCATCAAAGTGAGGAACGGTCCCTGGCGACAACTGACCATCCTCCTGGCCGCCGTGCTCTCCGGGGCGGCCGTTCTGTCTGTCCGTTTGCCCGTGCCGGTGACACTTGCGGCGTATCAGGCGGTTCCGGCGGCGCCGGTGGACGCTGCGCGGATTGCGGGCGATGCAGGTGTTGTCCTCAGTTCGGGAGCAGTTGTGCAGGTACAGCATGTGCGTGGCAGCGTCCAGTTTGTGGCTCCTCGTCAATACGTGATTCACGTGCCGTCGCAGATGCCCTCTTCGCTTGGAACGGGAGATATATCACTGGCGTTCAGTCCTATGAAGCTTGTCCATGTCATCGAGAAGACAGTGGCACTCCGCGAACGGGTCCCGTATGACATCCAGTATGTGCCTGAGCAGTCTGTAGCCAGAGGACAGGTAGTGGTGTGGACATCTGGCACGGGCGGGGTGCGTGAACGGGTATTCCGCCTGGTCTATGCAGACGGCACGCTCGTGTCGCGAGTCCTGCTTGCCGATTCCTTGCTTGCGCCCCCCGCCGGCGCCGCCCTTGCTGTCGGGAAGTCCGTCTATCGCGGCGGGGCGCTGAGCGAGTTCTACATGGAAGCCACAGCCTATGCACCCACGGTTCAGGAGACGGACAGCGACCCGTGGACGACTGCCTCCGGGATGAAGTCCGGACAGGGTGTGGTTGCGGTTGACCCAAAGGTTATACCCCTTGGCAGCAAGCTCTATGTGGAAGGGTACGGTTATGCCATCGCGGGTGATACGGGTGGCGCCATCAAGGGCAACCGTATCGACGTTTTCTTCTATTCCTCGGTTGAGACGGCGCAGTGGGGAAGGCGATGGGTCCGCGTGTTTGTCCTGTCGTGACGACGATTATGAGGGTGATCGCATGAACGCACTCACTCAAACGGCTCTCCGCGACTTGTTGAACCGGGAGGGTGTTGTCCTATCCAAGCGTTTTGGACAGAATTTCCTGGTTGATGGCAACGCACTTGTCTCAATGACTTCACTGTTTCCTTCAGGGGACAACGTTGTGTTCATAGAGGTGGGCGCCGGAGCGCTGGCCTTGACGGGCATTCTCGCGGAGCGTGGCAAGCGTGTCGTCGCGTATGAGATCGATGAACGTCTGCGAAGGGTTCATGAAGCCCTTCTCGCGGATGAACCTCTCCGGGCGCGCATTGATCTGAGATACGAGGATGCCCTGGATGCCAACTGGTGTGCGGTCGGAAGTGAGGGTGAGACCCTGGCGCTCATGGGAAATCTTCCGTATCTTCGCTCCTCGGAGATTGTTCTGAAGCTCATTCGAACCGGCTGCATCGGCCAGGGCTGCCTCCTGTTCCAGCGGGAGTTCGCAATCCGGCTCGCCGCAGGGTCCGGGAATGGCGACTATAGCTCTCTGTCCGTCGTGGCCCAGACGTTTTTTGATATCAGGCGGCTTCTCGATCTTTCGCCGGACGTGTTCTTCCCGCGTCCCGCAGTCAGCTCGACCCTTCTGGGTTTTCTCAGGCGTTCGAGCGGGTTGGAGGATGCTGAAGTCGAGCCATTTATGCGCTTTGTTCATCAGTCATTCCTCCACAGGCGCAAGAAGCTGGCCGATTTCTTTCGCCGACTCGGCGTCCCACTTACTGGCGAATTCGCTGAGACATCCCAGCTTCGCCCTGAGGTCCTTTCTCCTTCCGAGTTCATCGACTTGTTTCGGGCGGTCTCCCGGGTGACCCGGGTCTGACCAAGGGCGTTC
>JAPLGI010000132.1 GCA_026390245.1 Caldisericota bacterium | reverse complement strand
CGGGTTCCAGAGAGTCGATGATAACGGCTCGCTGAGCGCCGATCATGGAAATGCCCTGGACGAACAGGAACATGCCGCCTGCAGCCGACAGGCCGATGCCGGCGAAGATAAGGGAGGCAGTGCGGGAGCTGAACACGACTGCGTAGAAAATAGGCTGGCCTATCGTGAGGAGGCACAGAACCAGAGCGGGCGCCAACTGGTTATACAGGCCCAGCGTCCGTGGGTCGACCCCACGAATGACGCGCTGGGACAACACGGCGTACAGAGCGTAGGCCACTGTGCACGCCATCATGGTCAGGACGCCGACCCCGGAGACGCTGCGGAAGCTTGCACCCAGCAGGAGCAGCAGACCGATGGCGATGACACCCACCGATGCCAGGTAGGCACGCGTCACGTGTTCGTGCAGAAGGAGCCACGCGAACAAGCCGGCGAAGGCGGGGTAGCAGTGGAACAGGAACATGGCGGTCGATACGGGCAGGAGTCGGACTGCAGTGAAGTAGAGGAGCGTTGGCCCGGTGACGAAGACCGCCGAGAAGCCCAGGAGGACGCCTGCCTCATGCCAGGTGCGCGGGAACAGCAGGTGCCAGTTTAGGGCACCAATGATCACGACCAGGATGATGCTGGCGAGGAGGTAGCGTTCCTTGAGCAATTGCACTGGGCTCAAGTTGTACCGATACGCGAACTTGGCCAGGACCGAGACGCCACTGTAGATGACGGCCGATGCAAGAGCGACCAGGATCCCACCTTTTCGAATCTGAGGCTGACTCATTTGTACTACTCCTTTCGCATTGCGTGACTATTCATCATAGTTCGCCGGGAGCGGAGTGCAAGGATGAAACGGGACTTGCGGGACTCGAATCGGGTCAGCGAGCGTGCGCATGACGTGTGGGCCGTGTTCAGCTGCTGTTCCGGTTCTCGAATACTCTCAGGAAGAGGACGCCACCCAGGATGAGGAGACTGCCGGCGATCTGGATGCTGCTCAGATGCTCGCCCAGCACGAGGTAGGCGATTGCTGCGGTGCATGTCGGCTCGAGGGTGAGAATCAGGTTGGCGACACTCGACGGCAGGTAGCCGAGGCTGACGTTGTAGAGGCCGAAGCCCGCTACGGTCGGACCTGCGGCCAGGAGGAAGAGCACGAACCAGCCCCAAGCCGCGTTTCCAAGCCACAGCAGGTCCACGGGCCGGACAGCAGCGCCCGGCAGGAATCTTCCGAGAGAGAGATTGAGCAGCAGCAGGAAGCACGCTGCAACAGCAAACGTGTAGAGAATGGTCGTCCAGGGATTGAGTCCTCGCTGGGAGGCCGAACGCCCCATCAGGCTATACCCGGCGTACCAGAGACCTGACAGCGTGCCTGTCAGGATGCCGGTCGCGTTGGTCTGCCACGTACCCGGCTCCAGGACACCAGAGATCAGGATGCAGCCCCCCAGACAGCCTGCAATCGCCACAGCCTTGACCCACCCGAGGCGTTCATTCAGCAGCCACTTGCCCAGCAGGGCTGTGAATGCAGCCGACGAGTATACCAGGACGGTTGACACTGCTGCCCCATTGAGTGAAACGGACAGCGTCCAGAAGGAATTGAACATCGTCAACATGACGCCGTAGGCAAGCAGGTACACTGCGTGGTACCGCCCTATGCGCAGGAGGCGAGGACGTACCATGGCGAGTGCGATCAGCATCGTGAGCGCCACGAAGAAGTCTCTCCAGAATGCCAGAACGAGTGCGGGCATGTTGTAGGTCTGCGTGAGGTAGCGGATGAAGATTGCGGTGGTCGAGAGGATGACGGCGCTGGCCACTGCGATGGGATACCCACGCGCAATATCCGAGCGCTCTCGGGCCGAACTGGTCAGACGTTGCTGCTGCTCAAGCTGCGACTGCGCCTTCACAAGCCCGCAGCCTCGAGAACCAGTCTGAGGAGTCCATGCTGCAACAGGCACCCGGCCTTGGCAGGGCCGGCGGTGTGCGAACTGGAGGGTCCGTTCATGATCAGTACAATGGCGTCGAGAGTGGCCATGCGTGCCTCCTGATGTCACTCCAAGTATAGGAGAGAGGTTGTAGTGTCAAGCCAGGAGAGTTGGTGAGAAGTACTGTTGTCCGCCTGCGGTATCCGCAATATACTGCTAGAAAGGGGTTGTCCTCAACTCCGGAACAGGAGGAGTGATGATGAAGACTCACAAGAAGCAGAAATTCGGCTTGGCTCTCAGTTCGGGCGGGGTCCTTGGATATGCGCATATAGGTGTTCTTCGGGCGCTGGAAGAACTTCACGTCCAGATCGACCTTCTCTCAGGTGCTTCGATGGGTGCAGTGGCAGCGGTGTTCAGCGCGGCAGGCCTTGACTCGCTCGCTCTGGAGGCTCTTGGCGTCAAGTACAGCGCACAAGTGGCGACCCTGCTTGCATCCATGATCTCCGTGAGTGGACTGACGACACCCTCGCGTCTGCGAGCCGCCCTCCGCGAGGAACTCCCGGTGACAGTGTTCGAGGCCCTCCAGAAACCTGTGTGTATCGCTGCAACCGACATTCAGACCGGAAGGGCCATCGTCTTCGACAGTGGGGACATCTGGGGCCCCTTGTCCGGGAGCTTCTGTTTGCCGGGCGTGTTTCCAGTCGCCAAGGTTGGAGACCTGTATCTGCTGGATGGCGGCATGTCCATGCCGGTCCCGGTGACCGAGCTGCGGAAACGGGGTGCCACGTGCGTGGTTGCCGTATCGCTGTACGATTTGGTCCAGCACGAGGAATATAAGCCCAGCATGAAGATCTCCAAGCTGCTCGACCGTTCGCTCAACCTGACGCTCGACAATGTTGCCCAATCGGAACTTGGGGCGGCGGACCTGGTCATCCGGCCCGATCTCAAGGGCTGTGAGCCTTCGGATGTCCACGAGTATGTTGCGCGTGGGTATGCTGCCACCATGAGCCAAAGAGCAGAGATCGAGGCCCTGCTTGCCTGACATTCACCGGATGTTGGGCGTGCCGCTGCAGCGAGTGACGGCCTGGGCTGCCGGGGTTCTGACCATGGGCTGGGAGGCCTTCGTGCCGTTCCTCCCCTCGCTGGCTGCAACGGCCGCACTTCTTGTCCTCATAGCCATGACTGGCATCGTCATCCGCACACGCCGCGATCGAGTGTTTCATGGAGCAACACTCCGTTCCATCGACACTATGGACGGCACGCAGTTCGAGGAGTTTCTGGCTGTGCTGTTTACTCACTTGGGCTACCGCGTGCAGCATGTCGGCATGAGTCATGACTTCGGAGCTGACCTGGTGCTCACGTCTGCCCGCCAACGGATCGTCGTGCAGGCAAAGAGGTATTCCGGCAACGTCGGCCTCGGCGCCGTGCAGGAGGCTCTGGGAGCCGTGCAGTATTACCGTGGCACGCGTGGCATGGTCGTCGCGAGCAGCGGTTTCACGGAACCCGCCCGGCAACTGGCGGTCAGGTCGGGGGTTGAACTGTGGGACAGGCAGCGACTTGCAGCCGCAATGGCGAGGACAGCCGGAAAGCGTCGTGACATAGCGCGAAGACCGGCCTATAATGATCATGAGGAGTGACCCATGAAGATAGCGACATGGAACGTCAACTCGGTGCGAGCTCGGCTGCCCGTGGTCCAGAGATGGCTACAGGAGTCACAAGTGGACGTTCTCGCCATGCAGGAGACCAAGACGGTGGACGAGACATTTCCTGTTGCAGAGTTCAAGGAGCTGGGATACCAGGTTGCCATGTCCGGCCAGAAGACCTACAACGGTGTCTCCATAGCATCCAGACTGCCCATCGCCAATATCGTCAAGGGCTGGGCCGGCAATGACCCGAGCCGGATTATGGCTGTGGATGTCGGGGGTATAACACTGATCGACGGGTATCTGCCACATGGCGGTGAGCGTGGCGACGAGGCATTCCTGCACAAGCTTCAGTTTCTTGAGGAGTTTCGGGCGTATCTCGACACAGCGTATTCCCGGGACCATCAGCTGTTGTTCATGGGCGACTTCAACGTGGCCCGGGACCCCGAAGATGTCTGGGCGCCAGGTACGATGCAGGACGCCATCGGCTTCATGCAGGAAGAGCGTAAGATGCTCGAGCATCTGCGTGGATGGGGATTTGTCGACCTCTTCCGCAGATTTCACAGTGAGCAGCAGTTTACGTGGTGGGACTACCGCATGAACATGTTCAAGCGCCACATGGGCATGCGCATCGACTATGCGTGGGGTTCGGAGACGCTTTCTGCGCGCGTCACCGATTGCGTGGTGGACATCGAGCCGAGGCGCTGGGAGAAGCCGTCAGACCACACTCCCGTCGTCGTAACGATCTCGTGACTGCAGTGTGGATCGCACGATTTGTGCCAATCAGGAGGGAAAGATGATTGCAGGAATACTTGACGAGAGTCTGCGTGGCATCCTGGATGCTGTTTCGGACGGTGTCTACGTAACAACAGCGGAACGCGAAATTGTCTTCTGGAGCAAGGGGGCGGAGCGCATTACCGGCTACTCTTCCGATGAAGTTCTGAAAAAGCACTGTTATGACAACATCCTGGTGCATATGGATGTGCTCGGCAAGAACCTGTGTTTTGATGGATGCCCTTTGCAGAAGTGCATCGAGACTGGCGATCGACAGGACGCCAAGGAAGTCTTCCTTAAGCGGAAAGACGGAGAGCGGCTGGCCGTGTATGTCAAGGCGTCGGTCCTGGAGGTTGGAGACGAACGGTACGGTGTCGAAATCTTCGGCGAGCTTCAATCGGTGACCGGAAGTGCTCTTGCGGACCAGCTGAAACAGCTGTCCGACGTCTCCATTGTCGACCATCTGACCGGTCTCTACAACAGACGCTACATCGACACCATCCTGGAACAGCAATACGAGCTGTTCAAGCGACATTTCCAGCGGTTTGGGCTGGTGATGATCGATATCGACAAGTTCAAGAGCATCAATGACACCTTTGGACATCTGGCGGGAGACGAAGTGCTGAAGTCGGTTGCATCTGTTCTCCAGCGGTCGCTGCGCTCAATGGATTTCCTGGCTCGCTTTGGCGGCGACGAGTTCATCATCGTGTGCCCGCTTGTTGAACTCGAGGGAATCGAGAACCTTGGTGAACGGATTGTCGGGCTCGTCCACCACTCTGTGCTGTCTTCGCCAGACAACCCGCAGGACGTCATCGAGGTTTCTGTTTCGGTTGGAGGGTCTATCGTGGATTACAAGGACAAGTCGGCCAATACTATCATCGAACGAGCGGACGAGGCGCTGTACCGCGTCAAGAGGGACGGGGGAAACTGGTACGCTCTGGGCTAGACTGCTGCCTGGTGGTCTTGTTGCGAAGGGCTGGACATAGTGTCCAGCCCTTCGCCGTGCCTGTCCGTGATGCCTAGTACGAGTCGAGATACCTGCTCTGCTCTTCCGTCAGTGTGTCGATGGCCAGGCCACGAGATGCAAGAAATGCCCTTGACGCCATGTCGTCGATGGTCTCTGGCACAGTGATGAGTTCCTTGGGCAGAGACTCCTGGTGCTTGACCAGGTACTCGGCGGACAACGCCTGCAACGCGAATGTCAGGTCCATGATCTCTATGGGATGCCCGTCGGCGCACGCCAGGTTGACGAGGCGTCCCTCGCCCAGGACGTAGAAGTGCTTGCCATCGCAAGTGTACTCCTCGATGTTATGTCGGACCTCGTGGTGCTGGGGGTCCTTGTTCCGCAAGTAGTGGACGTCGACTTCGATATCGAAGTGCCCGGCGTTGCACAGGATGGCACCGTCCTTCATGACGCCGAAATGCTCTCTGGTGATGACCTTGTCATCGCCGGTGCAGGTAACGAAGATCTCTCCGATTCTGGCAGCATCGAGCATCGGCATGACCTGATAGCCTTCCATGTGCGCATCGACAGCCTTGACGGGATCGACTTCTGTAACGATGAC
>JAPLGI010000157.1 GCA_026390245.1 Caldisericota bacterium | reverse complement strand
ACAGCCGTTACGCTGACTGCCGATGAGTTTGTTCTCCTGCAGAGGGCTGGCGAGCTGGCATCATTCGACAGGATACTGAAAGAAGCGGAATTTGGGTTCTTCCGTGCATGGACAGCTCTCAATGGTCTGGCGGACAAGCAGATGATTACGTTGTCGAAATGGGAGGCATAAATGGAAGGTCAACTGTCTTCACTGGTGATTACGAAGGAAGATATCGAGACCATCGACGAACTGTTCTCACAGTACCTTGTGGATTCGCAGGCGAAGGACATCATCCTCCTCAACAAGAGCGGCGAGCTGCTCGCAAAGAGCGGCATGGTGACGCGGGACTCGGCAATCGCAGTATCTGCCTTGGCTGCTGGCGTCTTCTCGGCCACGAATGAGCTCGCGAAACTTCTTGGAGAACGTGAGTTTACGTTGACGTTTCACCAGGGGAAGGAAACCAATATCCACATTTCGCTTGTGGACCCCCTGATCCTTCTAGCCGTCATATTCGACAACAAGGCGCCCATCGGCGCGATCAGGTTCTGGGCGAAGAAGATCTCTGGTTCGATCAAGCCGGTGCTGGAGAAGATGGCCTCGGGCCCTCGTCAGGAACCTTCCCAGGACCTCAGGAAGGGGCTGCAGGATGAAATCGACAACCTCTTCTAACAACTTGATGCGAGCCGCCGCATGTCTCTGATCGACTTTTCCAAGTCTGAGATCACGTTCAAGGTCGTCTACTATGGTCCGGCAATGAGCGGCAAGACAACAAACCTCAGCTGGATCTTCCGGACGATCCCGGAAAAGGTGAAAGGGCAATTCACATCCATTGCGACGGAGACGGAGAGAACTCTCTTCTTCGACTTCCTGCCAGTGGAACTGGGGACGGTGAAGGGCTTCAAGATCCGCCTGAGCCTCTACACGGTGCCGGGTCAGGAACTGTACAAGTTGACGCGCAAGTCCGTACTCAAGTCCGTCGACGGCATTGTGTTTGTCGCAGACTCTAATCGTGACCGTCGAGAGGACAACGTCAAGAACCTTGAGGATATGTTCAAGAATCTCGCAGATTACGAGTTGCCGGACATACCGATCATCTATCAGTTGAACAAGCGCGACACACCAGCCATCATGCCAGTCGGCGAACTGATCGATGACCTGCAGCTCAAGGGAAAGCATGTCTATCTCGGCATTGCCAGCAGTGGTGTGTCTGTGATGGAGTGCCTCAAGGGCATCACGCGTGAGGTTGTGAGCAAGATCTGATCCAAGGCTCAGGCTCCCCCGCCTTCGCCCATGTCCTGAACCCATCCATGAACCAGTCCCGAATGCGACCACGTCTTCATGACACGGTCGCATTCGGTGTCTGTGAGCTTGCGCCCGATTCCAGAAGCACGATCGAGTGCTCTGTAGGCTGGGAAGTACTGGGTCATGACGCTAACATAGGTTTGACGTGACAGACGGCGCGCAACAAAGCGAAAAACGTCTCCTGCCATGCCGGAATGACGTGGCAGAACCAGGTATCGCACAATGAGTCCCCGTGGAACATATCTGCCCTGTCCGTCGATGCCGATGTCTCCGACCTGATGATGCATTGCGACCAGAGCACGCTCAGCCACCTGCACGTAGTCGGAGACTCCCGACAGCTTCATGGCAGTGTCTTCGTTCGTGTATCGAAGGTCGCCCAAGTAGATGTCCACGATGCCTTCCAGAAGAGCCAGTGTCGACAGTTCGTCGTAGCTGCTCGTATTGTACACAATGGGAATGTGCAGCCCCTTCTGCCGTGCGGCGAATACGCTTGCAAGCAACTGTGGTACCTGATGCGAGGGTGTGACGAAGTTTATGTTGTGCGCCCCCCTCGCCTGAAGTTCGACGAGCGCATCGGCGAGCTTCGCGACCGACATCTCCGTTCCGTGGTGGAGCTGGCTCAGCGGGTAGTTCTGACAGTAGCAGCAATTCAGGTTGCAGCCGCTCAGGAAAACCGTTCCTGAGCCTCGTGTCCCACTGACGGGAGGCTCTTCGCCGTGATGCAGATTCCACACGAAGACCTTTGGTTTCACTGCAGCGCCGCAGATGCCAGTCTTTCCAGAGAGCCGTGGCACTCCGCACCGTCTGGGACAGAGATCACAGGCTGCCATGCGGCGATATGCTGCCCGGATACGGTCCCGGAATTCCGCATCCGACAACTGGAGATACGCTCCGTTTGCTTCAGCTACCACTTCAGGGCCTGTTTCGATGGGCTGCCCCCCAGCTGCGACCGCACCTGAATCTACAGGATGGTCTTGCTTGTGCCCCATGCCTCGACCTCGTCGGCAATGTGCCGGATCTGTTCCAGGGCCACGACAGCGAATGCTTCGCGGTCAACCCCCTTCTGTCTGGGGCCGGGTTCGAGCGGGACAAGCCCGTAGTTGGCGTTCGTGGGCTGGAAATCACTTCTCTCCCGAGTAACGAAGTCGACCAGAAGACCCATCATGGTCTGGACAGAAAAGACCGCCCGCGGGAAGCCGCGAAGGGTTGCAGCAGCGTTCAGCGCTGCGACGAGTCCCAGTGCCGTCGACTCCATGTATCCATCGACGCCACAGAGCTGCCCCGCAGCCCATATGTGCGGACATGATCCCAGCTGCAGGTCCTGAGACAGCACGGAAGGACCGCGCACAAAAGCATTCCGATGGATGAGGCCATACCGCACGAATTCAGCATTGCGCAAAGCCGGGATCATGGCGAGCACCCGCTGCTGCTCGGTGATGGCCAGAGAAGTCTGGAATCCTACAAGGCCCAGGACGGTTCCTTCACGGTTCTCCCTGCGAAGCTGAATGACAGCGAAACAGTCTTCTGGCCTCTCTCGAAGGCCGATGGGCCGCATCGGGCCGAATCTGAGAGCGTCGTCGCCCCTACGGGCTATTTCCTCGACCGGCAGGCACCCCTCAAAGTACTTCTGTTCATCGGGAGTCTCGGGGAGGTGCCGCCTGGCGGATTGGAGCGCGTGGACGAAAGCGTAGTATTCCTCTCTCGTGAGAGGACAGTTCAGGTAGTCGGCGACATCTCCCCCCCGCGAGCTGAGGAACGAAGAGCCGCGGTCGACCGAATGAGCCCATATGGACGGAGCGACGGCGTCGTAAAAGAACAGATTCTCTCGTCCCAGGCGCTCCCGGAGCTCCGCGAGAAGGTCCAGACTGGTCAGAGGTCCCGTGGCAATGATCGTCGGAATCGAGGAGTCGAGTCGCGTGTACTCTTCTCTGCGGATGGAAATCAGCGGGCTCCTCTGGATAGCCTCCGTGACAAGACCGCTGAACTGTTCCTTGTCGACTGCAAAGGCTTTGCCTGCAGGAAGTCGGCTCGCGTCGGCGCACGCCACAACGTCTGAACCGAGGAGACGGAGCTCGGCTTTGAGAAGTCCCCTGGCATCTCGCAAGGCGTCAGAGCCCAGAGAATTGCTGCAGACGAGTTCACCGAATCTGTCGGTTTCGTGGATGTCGGTCCTGTGCACAGGACGCATCTCCCACAACTCGACCGACAGGCCGAGTCGTGCCAGGGATAGCGCTGCCTCACTGCCAGCCAGGCCACCCCCGACAACTCGGATGTCAAAGCCCATGCTACAGTGACTGCACGATAGCGAAGCTGTCGGGTCCCCGGCGCACCAGGAGACCCTTGAGTTCCAGGCTGGTGAGGGTGCTGAGGACCTGGGGTGCAGTGCAGGCAAGGCGTTCGCAGAGCAGATCGACGGATGTGCATCCCGCTTGTATGCAGCCGATGACCGACTCTTCCTGCTGCGACAGTACCCTGGACGAGCCTTGGTCGGGAGCATTGACAGCTTTGAAGCCGGGGAGTTCGTCGAGAACGTCGTTGACAGACTGAACCAGCTTCGCGCCAGCCTTGATCAACGCGTTCGTTCCGACATGCTGGGGAGCGTAGATGGACCCTGGGATCGCAAAGACCTCGCGATTCTGTTCGAGGGCGAAGTTGGCGGTAAGCAGTGACCCGCTCTCCTTGGCAGCCTCGACCACGAGGACTCCCAGCGAAAGGCCGGAAATGACACGATTTCGCTGTGGAAACGTATAGACCGTCGGCTGGGTATGCAGATGGAACTCCGAAACGACGGCGCCCCTGCCGCTTCCTGCGATAGTCCGTGCAATCGGGCCATGAATGGAGGGGTAAATCTCGTCGATGCTCGATCCCAGGACTGCGATCGTCTGGCCGCCTGCATCGAGGCATCCGACGTGGGCTGCCTTATCGATCCCGTACGCAAGGCCACTGACAACCACGAGACCCGCTGCAGCCAGCTGTCCCGCGAGGTCGGAGGCGGCTCTGACACCTTCCGGCGTCGGTTTGCGGCTTCCTACGACAGCAATGGAGTCCTTGAGAAGAACCCCCGCGTCGCCAAGAGTCTGAAGGAAGAGCGGTGGACGATAGCATTCGCCGAGACGGGGGGGATAAGCCTCCGGCCCATCGAACATCGTGACAAGAGAAGCCCCGAGCATCGTCAGCTCAGCAATCTCCCTTTCGGCTTTGTCCAGAGCGGCATCGCGTTCAGACACCGCAACCTGCTTCCCCCTGCTCGAAGGCGACCGAGAAAGCAGTTGGTCGAGCCTCTCCTGCGACGCGGTCTCCCATTCTCCAGGCGACTCGAGCAGGGCCGCCAGGTCCCACTTGCAGACGCCAAGAGGCAGGAGATCGAGAGCCAGAGCTGCTCGACCAAAGGGTGAGATCATGAAGGGACTAGGCAGTCAGCTGCTTCTTCGCCTCGGCGACGAGGGTGGCAAACGTTTCCTTGTCATGAACGGCCATGTCCGCCAGAACCTTGCGGTCCAGCTTCACGCCAGCCTTCTTCAAGCTTCCCACGAACTTCGAGTAGGTAATGCCATTCGAGCGGCACAGCGCATTGATGCGGACAATCCAGAGTGCTCTGTACTCGCGCTTCTTCTCCTTGCGGTTGAAATATGCATGACGCTCAGCTTGGTGAACAGCTTCATTTGCGGCTCTATATCGGATAGAACGTGCGCCGACATAGCCCTTGCTGAGCTTCAGTATCTTCTTGTGCCTTCTGCGGATCGAGCTTCCACCATTAACTCTCGACATCGTGAGCCTCCATTAACCCTTGAGATACGGCACAAGTCTCTTCATGTTGCGAGCATCTGCGCCCTGAAGAACACGCTTCTTCAGCATCAGTTTCTTCTTCGCCATGGTCCTCTTGCCAAGCTTGTGG
>JAPLGI010000056.1 GCA_026390245.1 Caldisericota bacterium | reverse complement strand
CGAAGACGATGTGGCCCGGGCGGTGGACGAGGCAGGCGTACGAGCCAACCTCTCGACAGGCACTGCCTCCCTTGACGACGAGCGGGGCAGGCTGGAGAAGTCCGAAGAGTTCGTCGTGCGCTGGAACAACAAGGCCGACGGGCGGATCAAGGGCAGTTTCGGGCCGCACGCTCCATATACGACCACGCCGGCATTTATCCGGGAGAACTTCGAACGTGCCCGCGATCTTGGCGTCATCGTACAGGTTCACCTTCACGAGACGCGCAAGGAGATTGAGGATTTCACCGCAGCGCATGGAGCGTCGCCCATCACCTACTATGCTGAGCAGGGCTTCTTCGACAAACCGCCCCGGCTCCTTGCCGCTCATTGCGTCCACATGACCGCTCGTGATGCTGAGACCCTGCGTGATGTGGGAGCAAGCATCGCCCTGAACATCCAGAGCAACCTCAAGCTGGGGTCGGGCATCTGCGCGTTCTGGGCCTCGTCATGAAAGGTTCGACTCAGGACGCTGCGGATATCAGCAATACCAGCCTCCTTGCGATGGGATGGAGCAACGGGGCGAGAGCGCTTGGCTTCGATGATGTTGGAACGTTGAGTGAGGGGGCTGCCGCAGACTTGGTCCTGTGGGACCTCGAGGATGAGTCCTTCTGTCCGCTGAACAACGTGGCCTCACATCTCCTTTGGTCGGCAAACAGCCGGGCTGTCGACTCGGTGATGGTCGCTGGTTCCTGGGTTATGGAACACCGACAGCTGCTCGGTATCGATCTTGACAAGGTGCGGTTTGAGGTGGCACGGAGGGCGCGCCGGCTGGCGAGCGGATGAGCGAAGACCAAGGCGAGGATCTCCTGGCTCTTGCCGAAGGACTCCTGGACCTCCTGGCCCAGCGTGGCTGGTGCCTGGGCACGGCTGAGTCGCTGACCGGAGGGATGGTGGGCGCGGCCATCACTGCCGTACCGGGAGCGTCGGTCTCCTACATGGGTGGGGTGATCGGCTATTCAGGCAGCGCGAAGGCGGCACTGCTGGGAGTATCCACGGCACTGCTGGAACAGCGTGGAGCCGTGAGCGCCGAGGTGGCGGAAGCCATGGCTGAAGGCTGTAGAGAGAGATTGAACGTGCAGGTCGGGCTCGCGACGACAGGAATTGCCGGACCCGCATCAGACGATAGAGGCACGCCAGTTGGGACGGTGTTTGTGGCGTGCGCGGCGCCAGGGGGACACAGGGTGGAGCGACTGCTTCTGGACGGGGATCGACGCCACATCCGTGTCCTCTCGACACTCGCTGCCCTGAGACTGGCCATCCGGCTGCTGGAGACGACTGCGCCCGGGGTAGACGAGACAACATGAAACCGGCGAAGCTCAGTCGCGCGGACGAGGGTGGTGCCGTCAAGTGCCTTGCCTGTGCTCATGGCTGTGTCATTGCCGAAGGGAGACCGGGACGGTGCGGTGTCCGTCGCAACGTTGAAGGAGAACTGCAGTCACTGGTCTATGGTCTCCCGGCAGCAGTCGCCCTCGACCCCATCGAGAAGAAGCCCCTGTATCACTTTCTTCCAAGCTCGACCGCTCTCTCGCTGGGCACCTTCGGGTGCAATTTCACCTGCACCTTCTGCCAGAACTACGAGCTCTCGCAGGCGCGAAACCTGAACGATCAGCTGTCCCGCCTGTCCTGCACAAGTCCAGAGGCTGTGGTGCAGCTGGCGCTGCGAGAGAGAGCGTCATCGATCGCCTGTACCTACAATGAGCCTGCCGTGTGGGCAGAGTATGCTCTGGACATTGCTGTCATTGCAAGGGAAGCTGGCCTTCGGACGGTGTTCGTTTCCAATGGCTTCTACTCCCATGAGCTGCTGGATGCAGCGCTTCCTCTGGTTGATGCCTTCAACATCGACTTGAAGTCGTTTTCCGACGGCTTCTACCACCGTGTGGCCGGCGGACGCCTCCAGCCTGTCCTGGATGCTATCCGGGCGATCCATGAGGCGGGAGTCTGGGAGGAGGTCACGTCGCTGATTATTCCGGGGCTCAACGACAGCGAAGATGAGGTGAGAGCCATGGCTCACTTTGTTGCATCGGTCGACCCGGAGGTGCCATGGCATGTCTCACGGTTTTTTCCGATGTATCACATGCTGGACCGGCCAGTGACACCGTCCGCGACCATCGACAGGGCGGTGCAGATTGGACGCGAGGAGGGATTGCTGTACGTCTATTCGGGGAACCTTGCAGGTCAAGATGAGGTCAGTGATACGCTATGTCCAAACTGTGGGGCCACCGTCATCGAACGTCATGGCTACGCAGTGACAGCCAGGACAGGGCTGACCTGTCCAGCGTGTGGGAAGCGTCTCAAGGGGGTGGAACGATGATACGAAGCGCCGCCGTTGCAGGGCAATTCTACCCTGCGCAGGCTCGTGAGCTGCGCGCCGATGTCGAGGGCTACATTGAGGACGCACCTCTGCCGACAGTCGCGGCGGGCGTCCTGTGCAGGGGGCTCATCGTTCCTCATGCGGGGTACACGTACTCCGGTCCGGTAGCGGGACAGGGCTATGCCTGTCTGGCTGACTTGGACAAGTCGGTGCACACCACTGTTGTCATCCTCGCCCCAAGTCACCATGTGTGGTTTAAGGGAGCAGCGCTGCCGGAAGCTGATGTGTTCCGAACGCCACTCGGAGACACAAGCGTTTCGAAAGCCTCAAGGCTTCTGGCGGGAAGCCCGTCGGTCTTCATGTCCAGTCAGGCCCATGCAATGGAGCACGCCGTTGAGGTTCAGCTGCCATTCCTGCAGGTGGCCCTCAAGGACTTCAGCATCATTCCACTGATGCTGGGAGACGTGGATACTGAGACCCTGGCCCAAGAGATCCTGGCACTGCACCTTCCACACATGTTCGTTGTGGCTTCCAGCGACCTCAGTCACTATGATCCCTACGATGTGGCAGTGGAGCATGACCGCGTCACGATCGGACACATTCTGGGAGGAGAGGGTGGCAAGCTGACTGGTGACGATGCGTGTGGCTTTGTGCCAATCAGAACGATCCTCGCCATTGCACGTGTCTGCGGCTGGAAGGCACAACTCCTCGACTACAGAAACTCAGGCGACACTGCAGGAGACAAGTCAGCCGTCGTCGGCTATACGTCGATTGGCTTCTGGGAGGACAGGCATGAGCATGAGTGAGCACGAACGACTTCAATTGCTTTCGCTGGCCCGTGAGTCGATTCGCATGCGCCTGCTGGATGCGCGCGAGCTGGGACCGACGCGCCAGGAGTTCCCTGACGACAAGTTCTGGCAGGATCAGGGGGTATTTGTCACGCTGACCGAGCATGGTGATCTTCGAGGCTGTATCGGAACAATCATGCCTGTTTCTCCCCTGGTGCAGGCGGTCTCATCCAACGCGCTTTCGGCGGCGTTTGGCGACCCGCGGTTCGAACCTGTCGAGGAAGTGGAGTTTGCGGACCTGTGTATCGAGGTCTCGCTGCTTTCTGTCCCGGCTGTTCTGGCGTTCGTGTCGCTGGAGGACCTTGAGACCAGACTGGGGGCAACGCATCCCGGCGTGATTCTTCAGCGTGGCATCCATCAGGCAACGTTCCTGCCGCAGGTCTGGGAACAGCTTCCCAACGTCCACGGGTTCCTCGAGGCGCTCTGCCACAAAGCTGGGCTTTCCACGGCAAGCCTCTCTCAGCCGGGTCTGAGCGTCTTCACCTACGAGGTGGAGGCGTTCTCCGAGGACTGCTCGTAGGCGGGCCACCGACGGAGGAGATCTCTGTTTTCACGCCGCCATTGCAGGGCGAACAGAGGGGAGTGTCTCGTTGGGTGGTTCAACGGCTCAATGGTTTTCCAGACGGCGAAGCGGTACTCCTTCTCCAGTTCGAAGCACTCGCGTGCAGCCTGCTTGCGATGTTCTGGCGCTGCGTCTGCCATCGTCCTCTCGAAGCGCTGCTCGAGGGGGACACGCAGCCGCTCGATAGCCTCATGCTTCTCGGCATAGTTGTTGTGCAGGTTCCGCGCAATGCGCTCGTTTGCGAGCCAGTAGTTGAGCGCCTCTTCCTGCTGTTCCTCACCGAATGAGCCGGCGCCTTCGGCATCCAGCACGAGCGGCTTGAACAGGGCGACGCAGGGCGCCGACGCTCCCGTGACCCACGCGACGGGTCCGGAGCTGTCAAGGTCCGCCACCATGCTGCCAACCGTCTGATCACCCACGAGACCGCCAAAGTGCATGCAGACCGAACCGACACTCCCGGCTGAGAGAGCATACCCCGGGTTGTCATGCTGGCGCAGTGCTGCCTTCATGGTTGCTGCAGTGGCCGGCCCACTTGAACCGAGAACCTCGAGACTGCTGGCACGTCGTGTATGCGCTCTGGAGAACGTTGTGAACAGAGGATCAGAGAACGAGGCTGCGAAATCCATCCTGTCCTGGCCGCGTCGCAGGTGCTTCTGCTCGGCAAGCTCCTCAGCGCCCGGAGAGAGTTCGTCCCAGTCGGAGCCGATGGTCAGCAGGTTGGAGATCGCCCCTGTTCCCCTGACCTTCTTGCGGGCCCACTGCTTTCCGACCGTTTCCAGGACCCAGGCATCGGTCGTGTCGGCGACCAGGAAGCTATTGTTGTAGAAGAATCGCCTGGTGAAGCCGCAGTTGCCGCCCTGGCCATGCTGTTGCAGGAGTGCAATGATCATCTCTAC
>JAPLGI010000128.1 GCA_026390245.1 Caldisericota bacterium | reverse complement strand
TCATGGCAGGCAAGCGCGCGCGACTATCTTGCGTTGTATCATTCCATGGAGGTGACCTCGTGAAGGCAGTTATTCTGGCAGGAGGTTTTGGTACGCGGTTACGTCCGTTGACCATCAATCTCCCGAAACCGATGGTTCCTTTCGCCAACCGCCCCATGATGCTGCACATCGTCCGACTTCTCAAGAAGCACGGGTTCGACGACCTGGTAATCATCCTGTATCACCAGCCCGATGCCATACGCGGCTACTTCGGCGATGGCAGTGAGTTCGGCGTGAAGATCGAGTACGTGACCAGTCAGGAGGACCTTGGGACCGCCGGGGCTGTTGGACTTGCACGAGCCAGCCTGCAGGAGACGTTCCTGGTCATCGCTGCCGACATCGTCACTGACATCGACCTCACCAAGGCCGTGCAGTATCATCAGGAACACAAGGCTGCGGCGACGATCACTCTGTCTCGAGTGGAGAATCCACTGGAGTACGGCATCGTCATTACCGATCCCGAAGGACACATCGTGCGCTTCCTCGAGAAGCCGTCATGGGGAGAGGTCTTCTCAGACACCGTGAACACGGGGATCTACATCCTCGAGCCGTCCGTCTGGAATGACATCCCCGAGGACAAGGAAGCCGACTTCTCCAAGAACCTGTTCCCAACCCTGCTGGCACACAAGGAACCACTGTTTGGCTACATTGCGCCGGGCTATTGGCGCGATGTCGGCAACATCCGCGAGTACAAGCACGCGCATGGGGATGTGCTCAAAGGCAAGGTGGATCTCGAACCTCAGGGTGAGCGAATTGGCCGTATCGGCAGTGATGTCTGGGTCGGCGAAGGAAGCAAAATCTCGAGCTTCAAGGGATTTGACGGCTCGGTCCTCATCGGCAAGGAGACGACTGTCGGCGAAGCACATGTGCGCAGTTCCGTCATCGGCGACCATGCCGTTGTGCAGAGTGGAGCAGACATCGACAACTCAGTCCTGTGGGATGGGGTCGTCGTGGAGTCCGGAGCCCGCATCTTCAACTCTATCCTGGGCAAGAACGTCCACGTCGGCAGAGATGTCCTTCTTGAGGGCGACAACACCGTGGCTGACGATTGCATCATTGGACAGGGATCAGTCCTCAAGTCCCAGGTCCAGATCTGGCCAGGCAAGACAGTCGAACCGGGTTCTACCGTCACAAGCAACGTCGTCTGGGGCAAGGCATGGTCAAGAGCCCTGTTCGGCTCTTATGGCATCGTCGGTGTCAACAACATTGAAGTTACTCCGGAGATGTGTGCCAAGTTGGGCTGCGCCTATGGCACATATCTTGGCAAGGGATCGGTTGTCTTCACTGCGCGCGACGACCACCAGTCGTCACGCATGCTCAAACGCTCGGTCATTGGAGGCCTCATGAGTGCTGGCGTGCGTGTCCTGGACCTCCAGGGAGCTCCAGTACCTCTGGCACGCTTTGCCGTCAAGTCCTTCGCAGCCAGCGGAGGAGTGCATGTCATGCGCTCGCCCTTCGATCGCAGACTAACCTCGATACGCTTCTATGACCGATCAGGGTTTGACCTCTCCACTGCACAAGAAGGAGCGATTGAGCGAGTGTTCTTCCGAGAGGAATTTGCCCGCGCCGATGTTGAGGAGGTAGGAACGATCGATATCCCGCCTCGTATTGTAGAGTCCTACCGTGACTTCTTTCTGCACACACTTGATGTCCCTGCCATCCAGTCATCGGGCATCAGGTTTGTTATCGATTACTCCTACGGCACCCCCGTGCAGCTTTTCCCCGCCATTCTCGGAGAATTCGGCCTCGAGATCATCTCACTGAACGCCTATGCTGATGGGCGAAGGGCGGTAAGGACAGCCTCTGATTTTCGGGACGCCAAGCGCAAGCTGTCTTCCATGGTCAAATCACTGGGGACATCGTTCGGCGTCATTCTGGATGCCTCAGGCGAAAAGGTCTTCGTTGTGGACCGGAGCGGCGAGATCCTGACCGATACCCGCACCACGGCCCTCATGATTGGCTCCATGCATCGGTCAGGGACCCTGAACTCGGTAACCCTTCCTATTACGGCATCCATCGAGCTCGAACGCTACGTCGCAAGCCAGGGCGTAGATATACGCTGGTGCTCGACCCTGCCGCGCAACATCATTCGCGAAGCGACAAGTACCGACGTTGGCGCTGACATCATGGGAGGCTTCATCTTCTCCCGTGCCCTCCCCTTCTATGACGGGATGCTTTCCATCGGTCTCCTCCTCGAGACGCTTGCCAAGACGGGGTCAGACCTCGTTGGGTTGAAGCAGGAAACTCCAGTCCGGGATCCCAGCCATATCGAGCTGCCGTGTCCCTGGGAGTCCAAGGGAACCATCATGCGGCGCATGAGTGAGCTCCATCGTGATACAGCAGAGTTCGTGGAAGGAGTAAAAGAACGCGAGGAAGATGGCTATACGCTTGTCCTGCCCGACACTGACCGACCTGTCCTGCACATCTATTCCAGCTATATGACAGAAGAACGCGAGCATGAACGACTGGCAGCCGTAGAGAAACAGATCCGTTCCTGGCTGCAGTAGCTGAGGCTTCATTGCCAGACAAGGACATGGTTCAGCTCCTGCTGGAATGGCCTTCCCGGGCGGACAGGAGGAGCAGGTGAGCGAATACGTCGGGCCAATACCGATCGTCAACAGCGACGGCAGGGTCAACCCAGGATGGGCCCGGCAACCACTGTTCGAGATGAACATGACACCTGCCACGTCAGTGCACCGACACCCCTTCGGCGCGTGGCGGCTCAAGCGATGGGAATACTTCTATGTCGTGACACCAACCGTCTTCTTTGCTGCACAGATTGCTCACCTCGGATACCTCGGCAACCTCGCGGCCTACCTGTATGACATCGAGCGCGACATCCTGATGGAGGGCACCCTGAACATCCCCTTCGGAACCGGCGTCCTGCTCGCCGACCATCCCCGCCGGGGCACGACCAGTGCGCACACCGGGAGGTCTGTACGCCTCCAGTCCGAGGCTGCGCCGGAAGGAAAGCATGTCACCATCGACTGGCCGGGGTTCCACGGGCCAGACACGCTCGACGTCGACCTGCTTCTCGGCTGGCCCGAGGAACTCGAGTCCTTGAGCGTTGTCGACCCTCTGAGGAACGGACGCTTTGCCTATACGACCAAGGTAACCTGCATGCCTGCCGCGGGGACTATCCGCATCGGACAGCAGACATGGGAGTGCAATCGTTCGGAAGCGCTGGGCGAATTGGACTGGAGCCGGGGATTCCTCGAAGGTGTCACAGTATGGAAGTGGGCGACGGCTTCCGGGCGGACACGGCAGGGTCTTACGGTTGGCTTCAACCTGTGCAGAGGTTTTCATGACCGAGGCGACAACGAGAACGCCGTGGTGGTCAACGGACATCTCACCAAGCTGGGTCTCGTCTCCTTCACATATGACAGGAGACACATCATGGAACCCTGGCACGTCGTCAGTCAGGACGGGCGCGTCGACCTGTCGTTCCTCCCGATGGCGGACCGCCAATCTTCAACGAGTGCTGGTCCGCTTCAAAGTCACATCCATCAGCTTGTGGGCAGGTATAGTGGCACCGTGATCCCCGAAGGTTCAGATCCGGTCGCAATCACCGACTTCGTTGGGGCTGCCGAGGACCACTACGCCCGCTGGTAGCAGATTCGTCGTCAGTTCAACGCCCCGACACAAACGCCCCGAACATACAACGTCCGGGGCGTTTGCTCTGACGACCGGCTGCCAAGTGGCTACAGGCCAGCTCTCGACGCTCTGACCAATGCAGAGAGACCGATACGGATGCTCTGCTCCTCTGCCTGTTTGAACAGGGCTTCGCCGCCCTTCGGCTTGATCGCGTCTTTCGTGACGCTGCCGTCGATGGCAAAGAGAGCTGATGTGCGGACACCACGGAACTGACCGACGATGAACACACATCCACTTTCCATTTCGATCGCCTTGACGCCGGATTGTACCATCAGACTCATCCTGTCCTTGTCGTAGTTGCGATAGAAGGCGTCACTGCTGATGACGACACCGTGCTTCACTGTTGGAACCAGGTCCCGTGCCGCCTCCATGGTGATGCGAAGAAGGTCAGCATCGGGCACAGCCGGGAACGAGAGTGGAAGATACTGGGGGGACGTCCCATCGTCCCGGATACTCCCTGTGGCAACGACAATGTCGCCGGCATCGACATCCGGCGAAACACCGCCGGCCGAGCCAACCCTGAGCAGCACCCGCGCACCAAGGTTGCACAGCTCCTCCACAACAATTGCTGTCGACGGAGCACCCATGCCCGTGGTGGCAACTGACAGCCGTTCGCCGTCATACATCCCCGTGAATACGAGCAGATACCGGTAGTCATTGACCAGTCGAGCACCCTGAAGCAGCTTCGACACCTGCTCGGCACGCTGGGGATTGCCAACCAGCATCACACTTTGAGCAAGATCCTCGGCTTCGAATCTCAGATGAAACTGTGCCATGGAATCCACCTCCCCTGAAGATCAGCGCACGCCACAGGCCAACTGCGCCGTCCGTGCTGCCAGTACATGGATCGACAACTGTTCCTTGCCCGGAATATAGGTCTCCAGCCGGTCCCCGATGGGATTTGCCCACACAGCGGGGACTCCACCCATGACACCCAGAACCGTTCCGACCAAACCGGCGTTGCAGTCGACGTCAAGTCCACCGCGTGCCAGAAGGGCAAATGACTCCGTCATGTCCCGCCCGCCATACCAGAGTGAGATGATGTCCGCCGCCATGTTCGGATAGGCATGGATCCAGTTGTACTGCTCGAACCGCTGCTGGGCCCACGCAAGCGCCACAGAAACATCTGTTTCGGGTGTCACCATGTCCAGGCACTCACGCAGAACGGAGGCGTATTCACTTCCCTGGGGGACGTAGCCTGTCGCTTCGACGGCCAGGGCACGCGGATCGTCTCGTACGTAGGCCAGAGCGGTCAGCGCCGCCGCGTACATGCCCCCGTAGACACCGTTTGCCGAGTGAGACACCACCCCGTCAAGATGAGCAAGCCTTGCGGCCTCAAGAGGACGCCCCGGTGCCAGCATGCCACAGACCATCCCCCGCATCTGGACACCTATCCAATCCGAGTAGGGATTGCGGTAGCTCCCGGACTCGGGGGGCATGAGGCCAGCACGGAGGTTCTGGATGGCTATCCACTCGGCAGACCAGCCGAACGGTATCTGCCTCAGCCATTCCTCGCCGATATCCCGGGATGTGAGACCACGCCCACAAGCCTCAAAGGCGTCCAGGAGCACCAGCTCGTAAACAACATCGTCATTCATTGTCTCGGGCGTGGTTACGTAGGAGCGGACTTCGCCGTACACTTCCGAGATTCGCTGACCAGTATATCCCTCGATGGCTGTACCAAATGCACCGCCCGCAAGCTGTCCTACCCATCCTGCAAGCGTCTTCTCCTCCGCGCCAGCCGGCTGCTCCTCCTGCGGTGTGTGAGCCGCAGGCAGGCGAGACAGGACTTCGTCCCACGTGAGAGGATGCTGAAACCCAAGATACGAACACGACGGGTCCTGCGGCGCTGCGAAAAGCGCGTCAAGGTAGCGACCCGTGAGAACACGCAACCCGGGGACATCTCCGCTGCGGGCAAGTCGCTGGCCCTCCGGGATCAGGGAGACGGCTTCCGTCTCGTCGAAGCCCTGATTCTCCATCGACTGCGCCGCCTCGCGAAAGAGGCATTCCGGAGCACCCGATCCCGGAACAGAACTCTCCCACAACATGAACATCACGTCGTCCGGCCCCTTTTCGGTGGCTGTCTGTTCAACCCAGCTGCTCGGATGCAAGCGCCGGTCCAGCGGAATGGCAGAACGCCGCATATCACGTTCTGCCTGCCACGCCCTGGTTCTCATGCGTGCCTCCTCTTGCGGACAGAATACAGATACAGAGAAACGAGTGTTGCAACATAGGGGATCATGGCAGTGAACTGCGTAGGAATCCGACCACCCTGCAAGAAAACCGTCAAACCGTCGAAAAACCCGAACAGCAGAGAGATGACCGCGATACCCCATGGATTCCCGCTGACCAGAATGACGGCCGCCAGCGAGATCCAACCGCGCCCTGCCGACATGTTCTCGGCAAACAGCCGCACCGACCCAAGCGAGAGATAC
>JAPLGI010000153.1 GCA_026390245.1 Caldisericota bacterium | reverse complement strand
CAGCAGACAGTGGTCCAATGGCTCTTTTCTGCTGAGTGCGGCCTTTATGAAGATGGTCAGGTTTCGTCGCAGCTGTTCTTGTCCTATGAATTCCGCCAGGCGTCGCGGCCGCACCGTTGAGCCGACTGCATCGGGTTCGGGCTTCACCGACGACGGCAGGGTTTGAGCAGGGGAGGCTTTTCGACGGACACGCTTTTCCTCGCCGGCAGCCATATCCTATTTCCTCAAGAGATGCTGCAGGGCATCGCTGACGAGTTCCTCGGCAGAACGGTCCTTTGCAGCGCCAAGTTCCCGGAGAGATCCGCTGATCTCTCGCTGCGAGTATCCAAGAGAACGGAGCGCCATCTCCACCTCCGCCAGCACCGAGGATTCCGTTCCTGCCACACCCTCGACCGATAGGAGCTCAGCGTACTTGCGGTTGACAATCGGGCGCAACTCAATGAGAATGCGCTCGGCATTCTTCCTTCCGACGCCGGGCGCCGAAGTGAGGAGTCCAGCATTCTGTTCCCGAACTGCTTCGATGAGGCGAGACGCAGATGCGGCGCGCAGAAGGCTCAGCGCGGTCTTGGCTCCGACGCCCGGTACGTGTTCGACCAAGTCGGCGAAGACTTCGTAGTCCAGCGATTCGACAAAACCATACAACTCCTGCCGGTCTTCCTTCACGACATGGTATGTCCGCAGTTCGACCTCTTCGCCGACCTCGAACACGGCAGGGTCCACCACTCTCACCTCATACCCGATGTCGCCTGCAAGAACGATGACAGCCGCATCCATTCTGCGGTATATGGTGCCTCTAATCAGAGCAATCATCGATCTCCTCCATCCGAACCGCCTCGCGAAGCGCACCCGTAAACGTATGGCACAGAGCGATGGCTATGGCATCCGCCGTATCATCAGGCGAAATGTGCTCCTCCACACCGAGGATCTGCCGCACGGCAATCTCGACATTCTTCTTGGTCTCCATGCCATATGATGAGACAGCCTGCTTCACCTGCTGAGGCGTGTACTCGAACGCAGGAACGTGACATGTCCCAATGGCAAGGACAATGACGCCACGCGCCTCGCTGACCTTCATCACGGTCCGGGCGTTGCGGAAAAAGAACAGGGACTCAAGCGCAACGGCATCCGGCTTGTATCTGCGGACAAGTCGGCGGACACTATCATAGATATACTTGAGCCTGTCTGGATACGGCGTGCCGGGATGAGTCGTCAGACACCCATAGTCAAGAAGGGCTACGGTGTCGCCATCTGATGAAACGACACCATAGCCGATGCGTGCCAGTCCGGGATCAATTCCCAGAGTAAGCATGAAGTCCCTAGCTTTCCTGCTCCAGCAGCTTGATGATCTCGTCGCTCATCTCGTAGTTGGAAAAGTAGTCGCTGACATCATCGTGTTCGTCCAGCGCTTCCTCCAGCCGCGCGATCTTCCGCGCATCGTCAATGGCGACAGCAACAAGAGTCTTGGGGATCATCGTGAGAGACGCCGACTTTACGACGATCCCGGCAGCCTCGAGAGCCTGCCGTACCTTGTAAACGTCCTCAGGTCCAGTAACGACGGTCGTCGTCTCTTCGTCCTGCTTGAGGTCCTCTGCACCGCTGTCCACAGCGATCATGAACAGATCATCGTATGTCTTGTCAGCGGGATCGACTTCCAGCGAGCCCTTTCGCTCGAAGCCCCAGCTGACAGATCCGTTCTCGCCCATGGCGCCACCGTGCTGAGAGAGGATCCTTCTGATTTCAGACGTCGTACGGTTCTTGTTGTCAGTCGAAGCCTGAATGATGAATGCGGTGCCGTTGGGACCATACCCTTCGTAGGTGGTCTCTTCGTAGCTCACACCCTCCATCTCCCCGGTTCCGCGCATGATTGCCTTCTTGACGTTGTCATTAGGCATGCCCGCTGACTTGGCCTTTTCTACCGCTGCCCTCAACCGCGTGTTTGTGTCGGTACTCCCGCCGCCTGCCTTGGCCGCGATAATGATCTCACGCGTGATCTTGGTAAAAGCACGACCACGCTTGGCGTCTTCTACGCCCTTCTTGGCCTGAATATTGTGCCACTTGGAATGCCCGGACATCTAGACCTCCTGATTTGAGTTCTGCTCTGCCAATCGCAGAAAGTGTTCATGTACTCTCGTATCGCTCCCAAGCTCCGGATGGAACGAAGAAGCAAGGAGCCTTCCCTGCTGCACATAGACCGGCCCCTGCGCTACCCTTGCCAGTACCTCTACAGAAGGTCCCGTACGAACGATCACTGGCGCCCGAATGAACAGCGCATGCAATGGTGTGTCCAGACCCTCGACTTCCAGATCTTCCTCACTCGACTCTTTCTGACGTCCAAACGCATTACGCTGAACAGTAACATCCAGAAGTCCCAGATGAGGCTGTACCTCGCATCCCTCAATATCCCTTGCCAGAACAATCATTCCGGCACACGTGCCGTAAATCGCCAGCCTGCCTGCATTGAAACGGTCGACGATAGCTCGATCCACTCCGTACTTGACCATGAGCTTCCCCATCGTCGTGCTCTCGCCTCCCGGGACGATCAGCCCGTCCACCGAGTCGACTTCTTCGGGAAGACGCACAAGACGGACCTCCGCGCCAAGAGACCGCATCATGTCTGCGTGCTCTCGAAAGTCACCCTGAAGAGCGAGAACGCCGATGACCACGCCTAGCTGTCCCTCACCTGCATCTTGTCCAGCTCGACAAGCGTGCGTGCGTCTATGCCTGGCATGCCTTCCTTCAAGCCCCTGCTTACCTCGAACAGCACCTTGGGGTCTTCCCAGTAGGTCGTTGCCGCTACGATGGCCTTTGCTCTCGGAAGCGGATCCGAACTCTTGAAAATGCCAGAACCCACAAATACACCATCGGCACCAAGAGTCATCATGAGTGCGGCGTCAGCCGGAGTAGCAATGCCCCCCGCCGCGAAATTGACCACAGGAAGCCGTCCGAGAACGCGGACTTCGCGCAGGAGCTCGACATTGACACCGAGGTCTTTTGCTTCGACAACCAGTTCATCTTCAAGCATCGACTGCACCTTGCGAACCTCGTTCATGACCGCTCGCATGTGGGTGACCGCCTCAGAAACGTCTCCTGTTCCGGGCTCACCTTTCGTCCTGATCATCGCAGCTCCCTCTCCAATACGCCGCAGCGCCTCGCCGAGATTGCGCGCCCCGCACACGAAGGGAATCTTGAACTGCCACTTGTCGATGTGATACTTGACATCAGCGGGAGTAAGCACTTCACTCTCGTCAATGAAATCGACCCCCATATACTCGAGTATCCGGGCTTCGGCAATGTGACCGATGCGTACCTTGGCCATGACGGGAATCGACACGGCGTCCATGATCTGTTCGACAAGTCCTGGGTCAGCCGCGCGTGCAACGCCGCCTTCCTTCCGAATATCCGCCGGGATCCGTTCGAGCGCCATCACTGATACAGCGCCGGCCTCTTCCGCGATCTTCGCCTGATCGACCGTCGTGACGTCCATGATGACGCCACCCTTGAACATCTCCGCCAAACCGCGCTTTATCCTGGTTGTTCCGATTTCAGTCATGTCGATGTCACCTCTCTAACCGCTAAAGTCTACCGTCATTTGCCGATTTGGCAACGTATTCTGCCGCGCATCTTCCTGCCAGGAATCCAGTCGAGAAAGCTGCCTGCAGATTGTAGCCACCAGTGACGGCCTGCAAGTCCAGAAGCTCACCGGCAATGAACAGTCCAGGGACAACCTTTGATCCCATGGACCGCGGATCGACCTCCTGCAGAACAATACCGCCGTGCGTGATGATGGCGGAGGCGAGAGGATCAGTCCCCGTGCATCTCAGCTCCACTCCCTTGACTGACTTGGCGATCGCAGCGAGGGTCTTCCTGGGCAACGGCGTCCTCCCCTTGCCTTCGATACCCCACACGCTCATCAACTGAAGAGCCATCCGCTTCGGCAGGAACTTCAAGACATACGCCAGAACCGCTTCTGCATTCCCGCAAGCCTCCATGTCGTGGATTTCCCGGTCCACTCCCAACTCAGGCCGCAGGTCCATGTGAAGAGCGACATCCTGGCCCTCGGCCAGGGCCGGTACAACTGCCAGGCTCAGTGACAGGACAGCCGGTCCTCCAACTCCCCGGTCCGTTATCATGACTTCTCCATGACTTCGACCCAGCAGCTTCCGTCCGACCCACGCCTCAACGGCGACGCCTTCCAGCGACGTCCCCGCAAGTTCTCCCAGCCACTTCTCGGCACAGTGCAGCGACACCAGGCCGGGCAGCAGAGGACTCGTGTGATGGCCCATGTGCTCAAGAAGGCCATAGCCATCTCCCGTCGAACCGGTTCCAGGATAGGACATTCCACCTGTAGCCACGATAATAGCCCGGCAACGCACAGGCTTTCCCGACTCCAGGCCGATCGTCCAGCCGCCAGGTCCAGCATCGATAGATCGGACCCGCGCCGAATAGAGGGTATCGACACCGTCCCGGACAAGAAGCTGTGCAAAGGCCTGGACAACATCCTGTGCCTTGTCCGTTATAGGAAAGACACGGCCGCCCCTCTCTGTTTTGAGCTGCAGGCCAGCCTCGGCAAACATGGTGACAAGGTCATCAGAGAAGAAGCTTTCAAAGGCCGGGTATAGAAATCGCCCGGAAGGGCCGAATGCTCGAACAAACTCCTCCTTTGAACGAGCGTTCGTTACGTTTGCCCTGCCTTTTCCCGTGATGGCCAGCTTTCTGCCCACCACCCTGTTCCGTTCGAGAATGACGACTGACCCACCATAAGCAGCAGCTTTGAAGCCCCTTGCAGCAGACAATGCAGCCACCATTCCAGCAGCGCCACCACCTATGACACAGATATCAGCTCTTGTTTCCATCGGCATGTAGATTATAACAGATTTGTGTGCGTCACTGCTGCCACGTTGCCCAGCAATCCTCACTGTTCTTCTTGCCAACCGGGGGAAATGGAATACAATCATCGTTGCGCGCCCGTAGCTCAACTGGATAGAGTGACGGTCTACGGAACCGTAGGTTACAGGTTCGATTCCTGTCGGGCGCACCAGTCCTGACATGGGTCTTTCCGATGTTGATTGCATGCTCCTCGCGCTTGATGAGGCCAGGCGTGCCCTTGATGAAGGGGAGATCCCCGTGGGTTGCGTGGTTTCAAGAGCAGGGGAGTTGCTTGCTGCCGCACACAACATGCGCGAGCAGGCGCACGACCCGACAGCGCATGCCGAAGTGCTCGCGTTGCGGGCCAGCGCCAGGCATTTGCAGGACTGGCGGCTGGACGGATGCGTCTTGTATGTCACTCTCGAGCCGTGTCCGATGTGCGCTGCCGCGATAGCTCTTGCAAGGGTGAAACGCGTAGTGTACTCAGCCTACGATTTCGACAACGGAGCAGTGGGCAGCAATGGCAATATGCTTGCGAGGCCAATCTTTGGATATGCCCCGGAGGTGGTCTCGGGTGTCTTGCGCACCGATGCCGAAGCCATCCTGCAGCAGTTCTTTGTACGTGTCAGGTCCAAACGGAGAGGTGGCTGAGCGGTTGAAAGCGCCTGCCTCGAAAGCAGGTGACGGGGTTCCCTCGTTCGTGGGTTCAAATCCCACCCTCTCCGCCAGTATCCTGTGGATGCTGGAAAGATCGTCAGTCCGCGCACTTGCCGATGTTGGAGTACAGCCATGAACCCAAGGGTTCCCCCCCGGTACGGCATCGGTTTCGCTTCGCTTCTCGATGAAGCGTACAAAGCCCCTCTCAGCATGACAGGGGTCCTCCCTCCCGGCCTTGCTGGGACAATGTACAGAATCGGACCCGGCAGGTTCCAGATTGGGGTTCACTCTGTTGGACACTGGCTGGACGGCTTCGCCCTCCTCTCATCAGTGAGTTTCGGGCGGCACGGGGTCACCTGCAGCAACCGCTTCCTCGCGAGCTCCTGGTATCGTCGAGCCCTGATTGAAGATGCTATCCCGGCCGGCGCTTTTGACTCGCAGTCCATCCACCGGGGCCGTCATCTGTCCAACGACAACGCCAACATGAACATCACGATCTGGAAAGACGAGTTGGAGGCTCTCGGCGATACGCCGCAGAGCATTCTGATCGATCGCGCAACACTCGCCACCATACGCACGAAGCGATGGGCTCACCTGAGAAGATGCTGTGCTTCCTCGCCGCACCCCGTTGTCGACCGTATGACCGGAGAGCGCTTTGACCTGTTGCTGTCCAACGGAGAACCTGCGGGATACGTCATTGCCGTAACCAGTCCGGAGGGAGCCACGCGGCGATTGTGCACCATCCCATCTGCCCGCCTCGGCTATATGCACTCTTTCAGTGTGACGCCACGCTGGATAGTTCTTGTCGAAGGGCCCTTCACGGCACATCCGCGCTCTCTGAGCTCTTCCCGACGTCCATACCTGCGCAATTACGTATGGGATGCAGGACGGGGGACGAGAATCCTTGTCATCGACCGGAATACTGGAACGCTGAACACGGCACTTTTCACTCGCCCGCTCTTCGCCCTCCACCAAATCAACGCCTGGGACGATGGGGATCGGATCGTTGTCGATCTTGCCGCATATGCGGATCCAAGTATTCTCGACTCTCTGACTTTTGACCACGGTGATGTTCCTGCAGGCGACTTTCCCGCCCCTCTGGCGACCCGCCTTGCCATTGACGTGGAGCACAAACGGGTCCTTTGCTCGCCGCTCCGGTGCCCGCCGGGGGAGTTCTGCACGATAGACAGCAGATTCTCGATGCACTCACACACCACTATGTTCGCCGCGGGGCCGACGAGAACGGGCCAGCTCATCGACCGGCTGTGCCGTTCCGATTTGACAACAGGTGGATTCATTGAGTGGTCCTCCGACAACTGTTTCCCAGGTGCTCCCGTCTTTGTTCCTGAGGCCGTGGACAGTCCGGAAGGACAAGGCTGGCTTCTCAGTGTCGTTCTCGACGTTCGCGAACAGCGTTCGTTCGTTCTGATTCTGAACGCCGCAACCATGATCGAACAAGCCCGCGCATGGCTTCCCTGGACACTTCCGTTCGGACTGCATGCACTCTTCGTGCCGGAGGAAACAACACCATGACTTCATCAAAGCACCTGCGAGCAGCGTCGTGCGTGGTCACCGCCGACAGTCGCTACGAACGTCAGATGTGGATGAAACAGATTGGCCCTCTGGGACAGGAGAAACTGGCAAGAGCCTCTGTTCTGGTCGTAGGAGCCGGAGGACTCGGCTCTCCCATCCTGCTGTACCTTGCTGCCGCCGGGGTGGGCATCATAGGAATTGTGGACGGAGACACTGTCGGCCTGTCCAACATGAACCGACAGGTCCTCTATGTCACGGGAGACATCGGTCAACCCAAGGCTCTTGTTGCGAAAGAACGGCTGACAGCACTGAACCCCGACGTACGTGTCGAGGCCTACCCGAGCCCGCTGGATCCGGACAACGCCTATGCACTCTTCAGCGCCTATGACATGGTCGTCGATGCCACAGATAACTACAGCACGCGATATCTCATTTCCGATGCTGCTGTTCTTTTTGAGAAGCCGCTGTTCGTCGGTGCGGTAAGCAACTTCCACGGCATGGCGTTCACAGTCATCCCACGGAAGACAGCCTGCTTCCGCTGCCTGTACCCCAAGTCACCAACTGCTGCCATGGCTCGCCAGGAAAGATCCCGGGGCATTCTTGGTAGCGCTCCCGGCATCATCGGATCCATCGTCGCGCAGAACGCGCTCAAGTACATTCTGGGAACCGGGGACTGGCTGGCTGGCAAGATGCTGCTCATGGATGGGGAGGACAATCGCTTTGAACTCGTGCCGCTTGAACGTGACCATGCCTGTCGCGTGTGCGGCGACCAGCCAACAATCACTGAGCTGTTCTCCATGAAAATAGATCCCCGGCAGAGTTCCTGCTGAAGGGACGAGACTCTGCCGGGAACGCTTCGTCTTCCTGCCGGAGAGCTATCAGTGTTCCAGTCGGCAAGCTACTTTCGAACCGTCAAGCTCGAGGACAAGGGTCCCGTCATCCACCTCGCCGGCGACCACCGTCACTTCGTCCGCAAGGACTTCCCGGGCCACGTCCTGTATGGCAGCGGTGACTGCTGCCGCCACTGCTGAACTTGTACACGTCAAAGCAAGATGCACGCGATCCGTCACCTGATAGCCTTGTTCCTTGCGCTGTCCCTGGACGAAGTGCTCCACCTCGCGCACATACCACTCGGCCCGCAGCTCTGGCGTGACAGTGGCATCAACCGCCACCACAATATTCCCCGCGGACGCAGCGAAGAGTCCGCCCTTTCCTGAGACCGTGCTGACAACGTCATCCTTCGTCAGCAGGAACGCCACTCCGTCCAAATCCAACGTAGTCTGACCGGTGCCCTCCAACTCGGCATAGACTCTCTCTGCATCAGCAGCCAGTGCCATCTGGATCAAGGGAATCAACTTTCCAGCCCTCTTGCCCAGGACAGGCAAGTTGGGCCGCAGCGTGAACTCGGCGATATCAGCAGCACAGGCCGCTTCAGCCATCAACCTGACGTTCAACTCATCGCGGATGATGTCGAAATGTGAGACCAGCGCATCATGAGCCTGACGATCATGGACATAGACGGTCACCGCACTCAGGGGCTGTCTCGTCTTGACGCCAGCCTGTTTCCGTGCTGACCTTCCCAGCGACACAACATCCATGACCACCTGCATCGCCCCAGTGAGCTGTGGATCAAACGCAGACTCGTCAAACTCGGGCAGGTCAAGGAAGTGCACTGAAAGAGGAGCCTCGGCATCGTCCGATCGGACCAGGTTCTGGTAGATTTCCTCCGACATGAAGGGCGTAAATGGTGTCAGCAGCCTCGCAAGGTCGACCAGGACTCTGTACAGCGTCTGATACGCCGAAAGCTTGTCAACATCGTTTTCGCTCTTCCAGAAACGCCGCCTGCTGAGGCGTACATACCAGTTTCTCAGTTCCTCAGCAAACGCTTGAATGAGCTTGGTCGCCGGATTGATGTCGTAGGCTTCCATTGCTCTGCGCACATCTCTGACAAGCACCTGGAACCTGCTTAGCAGCCACCGATCCAATTCTGGTCGCTGATCGAATGTCAACTGAGCTGCAGTCGGATCGAAGTGGTCAATATTGGCGTACAGCACGAAGAAACTGTAGACGTTGCGAAGTGGAATGATGAAGTTCTTCAGGGCGTCGGCGACCACATTCGGTCCGAACCTTCTTGGATACCAGGGTGGCGTGCTCGTGTACAGTGACCATCGGAACGCATCTGCCCACTGCTTGTCGAGAATGCTCCATGGGTCGATGACATTGCCCACATGCTTGCTCATCTTGTGGCCCTTCTCGTCCAGCACCAGTTCGAGCACCATGCAGCGCTTGAAGGCAGGCCTGTTGTTGAGAGCAGTGGAGATAGCGTGCAGCGTATAGAACCAGCCACGGGTCTGATCGATTCCTTCAACGATGAAATCGGCAGGATACATCTTTGCGAACTCGTCCTGGTTCTCGAAGGGGTAGTGCCACTGCGCATACGGCATCGAACCGGAGTCGAACCAGACGTCGATGACTTCTGGAACGCGGTGCATAACTCCGCCGCACACGGGACATCGCAATTCGATCTTGTCCACAAAGGGGCGGTGTAGCTCCACGTCGGGGTTCGGGTTGACAGCCATGCCGTTGAGTTCAGCGATCGAACCTACCGCGTGATGGTGTCCACAGGAGTCGCATACCCAGATGGGCAACGGCGTTCCCCAGTACCGTTCACGAGACAGCGCCCAGTCCTTGATATTCTCGAGCCAGTTGCCAAATCGCCCGTCCTTGATGTGATCGGGATACCAAGTGATCTGCTGGTTGTTCGCAACCATCTGGTCCTTGAACTCAGTCGTGCGTACGAACCATGAGTCCTTCGCGTAGTACAGAAGCGGAGTGTCGCATCGCCAGCAGAAGGGGTAATCGTGTTCGATCCTCTCGGTCTTGAACAGCTTCCCATCGGCCTTGAGCTGGCGCCGAATGTCCGGGTCGCTTCCCTTCGCGTCCGTGCCGGCCCACGGTGTCACCTCTGACGTGAATTTGCCGGCAAGGTTCACCAGCTGGACAAAGGGAAGCCCTTGCTTCAGCCCAACCTCAAGGTCATCTTCACCAAACGCGGGCGCTATGTGGACGATGCCTGTGCCATCTGTCGTCGTGACATAGTCCGCAGTGACAATACGCCACCCACGCACCTCTTCCGCGGGCGCGACATTGGCATAGTCATAAAGCCGCTCATATCGAATCCCCGCGAGCTCGCTTCCGAGACAGGTACGCACGAGTGTCACATGTTCAGCGTCATGGCCAAACACGCTAGCCAAACGTGCCGAGGCCAGCAGATACCGGTCGCCATCCAGTTCGACAACTGAGTACTCCACATCCGGGTTGACCGCAAGCGCCACATTGCTTGGCAGAGTCCACGGCGTCGTCGTCCAGACTAATGCCTTGACGCCTTCCAGGCCACCCGATGCCAGGGAGAACTTGACAAAGACCGTCTCCTCAGTGACGTTCCGGTAGCCCTGCGCCACTTCGTGCATCGAAAGGGCAGTCCCGCATCGCGG
>JAPLGI010000148.1 GCA_026390245.1 Caldisericota bacterium | reverse complement strand
AATGGACCTTTATGGCAAAGATCTGATTACCACGCAGGACTGGAGAAAGGAATGGCTTGATGAAGTCCTTGCTCTTGCAAAAGACATGAAGAAGCACAGGTATGAAGAGCCATATACACAGATCATGAAGCTCAGGACGTTCTTCATGTTCTTCTATAACCCTTCGGTGAGGACGAGGCAGTCTTTTGAGGCAGCGGCCACGGAACTCGGAGGCCACGCTCAGTTTCTCGAGCCGAAGTCGATGAGATTGAAGTCAGCAGGCAAGGCAGGCGAAACGATCGAGGATGCAGCAAGCATCATGTCCAGGTATGGTGTTGGTCTTGGGATAAGGATTCTTGAAGATGCCATTGAGCAGTACGGTGATGGCGAAGAGCTGCTCAGAGAATATGCGAAGTATGCAACAATTCCCATCGTCTCAATGGCTCACGACAAGTATCATCCGTGCCAGGGGCTTGCGGACCTCATGGGACTGCAGGAACACATGGGGGATGTTAAGGGAAAAAAGATAGTCATGATGTGGGGGTACTCCTCAATGGTTCGTTCGTGGAGCTCCGTCCAGGAAGATGCCCTTCTGCTTCCAAGATATGGAATGAACTTCACTCTGGCATATCCCGAGGGTTTTGACCTTGATCCAGAGGTCATTGAGATGGCGCGGAAAAATGCTGAGGAGTCGGGGGCGACCTTCGAGACAACCCATGACAGGTTTGAGGCAGTCAGGGGTGCTGATGTCGTCTATTCAAGAAACTGGATGAGTCCAAAGAGATATGCCATTGGCAAAGAGGAAGACCAAAAAGCTGCGCTTCCATACAAGGATTGGAGGTTCACCTCAGAGCTCAACGACCTGACGAACAAGGCCTACTTCATTCACCCCATGCCGGTTGACCGAGGGAATGAAGTGGACGATGCTGTAGCAAGTGGTCCTCGTTCGATCATTTACGACATTGGAGAGAACAGGCTCCATGCCCAGAAGGCAATAATGGCCCTCACCATGGCAAATGGATGGAAGTAGCCAGCCCTGATTCCATGGCAAGTCAGGTATCATGACATGAGCCTTCGCACCTCAATTCATTGCAGGGCCCTGAAACGCGGTTTCTTGCCGACCATCACCTGACAGAGACTCAGGCGGCAAGTAGCGCATAGCGAAACGGAAGGCGGCAAGCGAAGTACGGCCTGGATGGAATGTCCATCGATGACTGGTCGGCCATATCAGCAACGAATGACATGGGCGGGTGAGGCAGAAGCCTCTCCCGCCTTTCTGTTGAGGAGGAACAATGACTGCAGTCCTTCGGCTGAGATGCATGAAGTGCGGAACTGAGTATGACCCTGGGGAGAGTCGCTACGTCTGTCCCAGATGCGGCAATGACGGGATTCTGGAAGTACTGTACGACTACGACCGCATCCGCATGAACTTCACGAGGCAAACGCTGCAGAATGATCCCGACTTCTCGATATGGCGATATCTTGCGCTCCTGCCCGTCGAGCAGCGTCCCGCATCGCTGACACTGCAGATTGGCTGGACACCACTGTATGCCAGCCAGCGCATCGGTCCGGCACTTGGACTGGACCATGTTTGGTTCAAGGATGATGGACGCAACCCAACAGCCTCGCTGAAAGACAGAGCCTCTGCAATCGCTATCGCCAAGGCGGCCGAACTTGGCGAACGTGTCCTCACAGCCGCAACAACCGGCAACGCAGGATCCAGTCTGGCCGGGCTGGCCGCGAACGCAGGAGTCGAAGCGTACATTTTCGCACCTGCATCGGCACCTGCCGGAAAAATCGCGCAACTGAGGGTATTCGGGAGTCATCTGTTTCTCGTGGAGGGCAACTACGACCAGGCATTCGATTTGTGCATGGAGGCAACAGAGCAGTTTGGCTGGTACAACCGAAACACGGCCTTCAATCCCTACATGGTCGAAGGCAAGAAGACAGTGGCCCTCGAGATCGCCGAACAGCTCGCCTTCGAAGCACCGGACAAGGTCATCGTCCCGGTCGGGGATGGCTGCATCATCTCGGGTGTTGCAAAGGGATTCCGTGATCTGCTGGCTCTCGGGCTCATCGATCACATGCCCGAGCTGATTGCAGTCCAGGCTGAAGGCTGCGCACCCATAGCGGTGGCCGTGATTTCCGGAAAGCCGATTGCTTATCTCGAAGACCCAGCATCGTGCGCGGACAGTATTGTTGCAGGTATCCCGCGGAACCATCTCATGGCGGTGCGCGACATAAAAGAGAGCGCCGGCCTGGCGATCACGGTGTCAGATGACGAGATCATCGACGCCATTGGGTTCCTTGGCAGTAACGAGGGCATCTTCGCTGAACCGGCTGCTGCTGCTTCCGTCGCGGCACTTCGGAAGCTTGCCGATAGCGGTGACTTGCACAGAGACGACCGCATCGCCGTCCTCATCACTGGGAACGGCCTGAAAGATGTTCAGAACGCCCTCAAGGTAAGCGGCACTGTGATGACCATTCCACCACGCATTGATGCGGTAGAGCGGGCGATTGCAGAAGGGTTCTGATCTCGGAAGCCGTTGAAGCCGTCCATGGATGGCAACCGCAGATCGCTGCGTTGCTTTTTGGGCAGCGAACGGTAGAATGGCTGTGAAAACTGTGGTTGTTGGGAGGAGATACCAATGCTGAGCCTGGAACTGATTCGTCAGCACCCCGACCTGGTGAAGGCCGGGATTGCAGGAAAAAACGAAGGACCAGAAATCGTCGACGAAATCCTCGAGGTCGATCTTGAGAGGCGGGAACTGCTTCAGAAGGCAGATGAACTGAAGCACCTGCGCAACGAGGCGACCGAGAAGATCGCTGCACTCAAGCGATCCAGACTGGATGCTTCAGCGCCCATCGCCGAGATGAAGGAAGTCGGATCCCGCATCGCAGAACTCGACGACCGAGTGAAAGCGATCGACTCCAGACTCCGCTCCCTGCTGCTCAACATCCCAAACCTGCCCCACGCGTCAGTCCCGGTCGGAAAGAGCGACAAGGAGAACACCGTTGTGCTTACATGGCATGACAAGCCAGCATTCGCTTTTGTTCCGAAGCCTCACTGGGAGATAGGAGAATCCCTTGGTATCATCGACTCTGCAGCGGGCGCCAAGATCTCGGGGTCTCGCTTCTACGTTCTCAGGGGATTGGGGGCAAAGCTCGAGAGATCGCTCATCTCCTGGATGATCGATGTCCACGTCCAGGAAGAAGGCTACACGGAGATCCTCCCCCCCTATCTGGTCAATCGGGAGTCCATGACGGCCACTGGACAGCTGCCGAAGTTCGCAGACGACCTCTACCATACCGATACTGACGACCTGTTCCTTGACCCGACGGCCGAGGTTCCAGTGACCAACCTGCTCAGGGACGAGATCGTCCGAGAAGAGGACCTGCCCATCAAGTACGTCGCCTACACGGCCTGCTTCCGGAAGGAGGCAGGAGCAGCTGGCAAGGACACCCGGGGCATTGTCCGGGTCCACCAGTTCAACAAGGTCGAGATGGTCAAGTTCGTCAAGCCTGAAGACTCATATCATGAGCTGGATACGCTCATCGACAATGCGGAGGGCATTCTGAAGAAACTGGACCTTCCATACCATCGCAGCAAGATGTGCACTGGGGATCTTGGTTTCTCCGCAGCAATGAAGTTCGACCCCGAGGTCTGGATGCCTGGACAGGACCGATATGTCGAAATAAGCTCCTGCAGCAACTTTGAGGACTTCCAGGCGCGCCGGGCCAACATCCGCTACCGTACCAGGGACGGAAAAGTCGCGTTTGTCCACACCCTCAACGGCTCAGGACTCGCTGTCGGCAGGACAATGGCTGCCATTCTGGAGAACTACCAGCAGGAAGACGGCAGCGTAAGGGTTCCAGAAAAGCTGATTCCGTATATGGGAACGGACATTATCCGCTGAAGAGGACCCGGCGCGTGCGGAATCCCCGGTCAGCGAGCCTCTTCGCTCACTTTGACAACCGGGGATTGTTCTATAGACTTGTTTTAGAGCATGGAGGGGTGGCCGAGCGGTTGATGGCACCGCACTTGAAATGCGGCAAGGTTAACGCCTTCGGAGGTTCAAACCCTCTCCCCTCCGCCATCAAGTTCGCCAAGAAGTGCTCTGTCGGGTACACCGACACTGGAAACAGGAGGCGCACGTGGGAGTAGTCTCTGGTCTGGACCTCGTTATTGTGACTGGCCTGAGTGGCGCTGGAAAGACAAAGACCATGGGGTACCTTGAGGACCTCGGGTACTACGCTATGGACAACCTACCGATCTCCCTGATGAGCCAGTTTCTGGATCTCGCTTCCCAAACCGATGGCAGGATAAGCAAGATAGCAGTCGCTATCGACGTGCGCAGTTCTGGGTTCAAGACCCAGTTCCATTCGATGCTCCAGAGACTCGGAGCGCGCGATGTTCACCCCCGTGTCATCTTCCTCGAAGCGTCGTCCCGAGTCCTGGTGAACCGTTTCTCTGAGACGCGAAGGCGTCACCCCCTTCCCGGCAGCACTGTTTCGGAGAGTATCAAGAGTGAAGTGGATCTCCTTGCAGAGGTTCGCAAGCTGTCAAGCGTCATCATCGACACCACAGACCTCACCGTGGGAGAACTGAAAGAACGAGTACGCGAAGCCATTCTCGGATTGGAGCAATCGCAGGCTCTGACCGTCAATATAGTCTCCTTCGGCTACAAGAACGGTCTGCCGATCGATCTGGATCTTCTCTTCGACGTCCGCTTCCTGCCTAATCCATACTACGATGAGCGTCTTGCCCATCGAACAGGGTTCGACAAGGGCGTCATTCTCTATGTTCTCCACGAACCTTACGCCCGGCAGTTCTTCTCTCGTCTGGCCGACTTTCTCGATTTTGTGCTTCCACGCTACCAGGAAGAAGGGAAGAGCTACCTGACCGTCGGAATTGGATGCACGGGTGGCAGACACCGCTCGGTAGTGATAGCCAATATGCTCTACCATCACCTGAAGCCGCGGACAAAAGCGGTACACGTGTTCCACCGGGACCTCCAGAAGTGAAAGGACGCAGACAGACACTCTGGTACTGGCTTGTCCCGGGCATTCGCGTCAAGAGGTACCTTCTGCTGTTTGCGGCAGCAACAGCGCTTCTCATTCTCGCAACCCTCGGACTGCTGCAGGCGCCAGGTACGTCATGGCTGCTGGACCTGCGTCCATCAGTTGAGCACGTTCTGGGCCTCTTCCTGCCTTCTTCAGCCGTGTCCACCGTCTTTGACGTGCTCTGCGGCATCGCCGTTCTGGCGTCCGCGTGCCTCATGGTTCTTGCGACGACGCTTCTGTCCCGTTCTCTGCTGGCTGCAATTACTGGATCCATTCCCCGTGAGTCCGTAGCACGGACGATCTACCGCTACCGCATGGCCGAGTCTCTTCCCCGTGTTGTTGTCGTTGGTGGGGGAACGGGTATCAAGCCCATCATTGAGTCACTCAGGACAGAGAACGTCAAACTCACCACTATTGTCACAATGGCAGACAGCGGAGGAAGCACCGGGCGTCTGCGTGAGACGACTGGAATGCTGCCTCCGGGAGATTTCCGCAACGCCCTGATCGCGATGGCGGGTGAATCCACCCGCAGTGCACGCCTGCTTGCCTATCGCTTTCCCGAGCACCTCGAAGGAATTGGTGGTCACAATGTCGGCAATCTCATGATCGCCGCACTCAGCGACATCAAGGGCAACTTTGGTGATGCAGTACAGGAACTTTCGGAGCTCATGCAGCTGCCCGGTCGCGTTTTGCCGATGTCTCTGGACAACATCTCGCTGCGGGCACACTTCATCGATGGTACAACGATCGACGGTGAAGACCAGGTGCCCCTCCAGTGCAAGACAATCGACACCATCGAAGTGCTGCCACCTCATGCCAAACCCTTCGTCCCCGCACTTGAGGCACTGTCTCACGCAGACTACATCATCATCGGCCCTGGGTCTCTCTTCACGAGTGTCATACCGCCGCTTTCCATAGAGGCAACCGCCGACACGATCGCACGATCTTCGGCAACGAAGGTGCTCGTCGTGAACGCGATGACGGAACGAGGAGAGACGGACGGCTATACCGCAGGCATGCACCTCCACAAAGTCGAGGAGGTTCTGGGACAGTCATGCATCGACATGGTCCTCCTGAGCAACACTCCTGTCCCTGTTGAGACACTGGAGCGGTATGCTTCTGCCGGAGTGAGTCCGGTCCGCAACGATCTCCCTAGAAGTCAGCATCCACGGATCGTCGAGGCGGATATCTGTTCAACCGCCGACGGTCTCATCCGCCATGACCCACGCAAGCTCCGAAGTGCCCTCAAATCCCTGCTCGGACTCTAGGCGCCGATGACAACGATCGATTTTCTGAAGCAGGAATTGGCCGGGCTGCCCTCGACTGATCCTCTTCTTGAGCTCTCCGGGGCTCTCTACGGAGGCAGCTCTCTTGTCTTGCATCATGCCGGTGCGCTGTCGATTTCCTTCACCTCAAAGAGTCCCCTGATCATGCGCTACGTGCTTTCTCTTTCCTCGCACGCACTCACCAGATGGCTTCCTGGCCAGGCTCTGCTTTCGAGGACCGGGCACAAGTTGAGTTTCGGTATCGACCTTGCTCCCGCCCAGTCACAGCAATTGTTCTCGGGACTCTCTCCATTGGAGCCTACTCAGCTCGAGAAGCGTCTTCGGGGAAAACGTGCTGCAGCAGCATTCACCAAGGGGTTCTTCCTTATCTCCGGGTACGCAGCCGTGCAAGGAACTCATCTTGAGTTCAGTTGCTCCCTGCCCGTCGGACGTCGCCTTGTGGAACGCTCCTTGACTTCTCTTCGAGTTACGCATGGCTCTCAGATCCGCCGCTTCTCAGAGATCACCTATCTCAAGTCTCGTCAGGACATCATGTCGCTCCTGGCAGCCTGGGGTGCATCGAATTCGCTCTTGTCCCTCGAGGAACTGCAGCTGGAGAAAGACATGGACAACCAGGTTAACCGATCTGTCAACGCCGAGCTCGGCAATCTGGAGCGCGAAACGATGGCTTTCGACCAATTGCGGGCTGCTTTTGATCGGACTGACCGTACCCGTCTCTCATCCCGCACAGTCGAGGTCGTCCAGGCGCGACTGAAGTACCCCGACCTCCCGCTCTCCAAACTTGTCGACAAGATACCCGGGCGTATCTCCAAGAGTACTATTCACTACCACATCGACAAGGTACTTCGCACATGCGCAACAGTCAGAAACAGCGTCAACAGCTAAGCCTTCGCCAGAAGTCCTATCTGGCCACGCGGGGTCTGGTTCTCGAGCAGCCTCTATGCGATTTTGGGACTCTCATGGATCGGTTTGCCGCAGAAAGCATCATTGCCGAGAAGCATGCCCGGGTCGATCCATCCGGCGACACCTGGAACGGTGACCTCGATGGCTTTGCAGATGCCGCAGAGTCAACCCCGGCGGAACTGATCGTCGATGATCTCGTGGACCGGGACCTCATTGACGATTCTCAAGTCGAATGTGCACGATTCGTCGCCTCCGATCTGGATGAACGCGGATTCTTCACGCGACCGATGTCACACTATGCAACATCGATTTCTTTCTCCGCTGCGGAGGTCCGAAGCGTATTGGCCGCCATTCGGACTCTCGAGCCGGCAGGACTTGGCGCCACAGACGTCGCCCATGCCTATGCCTTGCAGATGTCGCGCATTCTGCCTGAACTTCCAGTGACTGCCTGTGCCCAGTTCCTGCGCACGCGTCAGCGCTCGGTGTCTCCGGGCGTTATTCGAGCATGCCTCAGGAAGCTCGGCGTCAACTGTGATCCGGCCTCGTTGCAGCGCATCTTCACCATACTGGACCCTGAGCCGGCCAAGCACATGACGTCTGC
>JAPLGI010000178.1 GCA_026390245.1 Caldisericota bacterium | reverse complement strand
GGGAATGTCCCCCTGGATGTACCAGCGCGCGGCGTCGCTGTACTGCCTGCCGGCCGACCGTTCGCTGGCGGCAACGCCGACCAGTTCGAACCAGGGGTGGTCCGAAAGCATCGCAACGTAGATTTGGCCGACCATCCCTGTTGCCCCGCACACAACTGCTTTCGTCCGTTCCATCATCGACCCCTTTGCTACGGATCCCCCGGGCCTTCGGCGCCGGGGAGTTGAAAGCTAGCCTAGCGGCCCCGCCGTTTCTGTCAAGCGCACGTGTAACAGGGACAGTCGTAGTTGTTGTAACAGGTGAGGCATTCTTCCTGCTGTCCGGCTTGACCCGTGGGGTCGAACACTCTCCGTATCAAAGAAGGGGTATACTATTGAAGCAAGGCAAAGTAGGAGTAAGCGCGTCAAGTGCCAGTCGGACGGGAAGTTGCCGCTGGACGAAGAATCCTGGACACAACGGGAGCTGTGGACGGAGATTCGCGGTGCTTATTCCGCATTCCGTTGCCACAGGAGAGTCCTCTCTTTGTGTGGCATACGCCAGGAAAGGGAGGATGTTTGGTGAAGAAGCTACTCTGGTTCATGAGGTCTTCGGCAGAAGAATTGAAGAGTGTCTCGACCGTCTCGGTGGCGGGTATGCTGGTTGCGATCGGCGTTGTACTGTCGTTTGTGAAGATCGTCCTTTCGCCCGTGCTGGAAATCAGCTTCTCATTCCTGCCACTTGCTGCCGGAGGGTTGCTGTACGGGCCCGTTGTTGGTGGGATCATGGGCATCCTGACTGATGTCCTGGGCTACTTCATCCGGCCAAATGGTCCGTTCTTCCCCGGGTTCACGCTCAGCGCACTCATCTCGGGGGTCCTGTATGGTCTGTTTCTCTACAAGAAGCCTGTGACCCTGACAAGGGCCATTGTCGTCAGCGCGCTGGTCACTGTGTTCATCAACTTGGGGCTGACCTCACTCTGGTTGAGCATGATGTACGGAAAGGCGTTTGTCGTTCTGCTTACAGCGCGCATCGTCAAGAATCTGATAGTGTTTCCCATCAATACGGCTCTACTGATGGCGCTGCTGAAGTTCATCGAGCGATTCAGAATTCGGGGTCGCCTGGCCGAGTAGGTCAGGCAGGCCAAGTTGGAGATGGAGGCTGTGATCACATGAGCATCATCATGAAGGGTTCCGAAGTGGCTGCTGCGATGAAGGAAGAACTGCTGCGCGGAGTGGGCGTGCTCGTGCAGAGGGGCATCGCCCCGCAGGTGGGCATTGTCCGAGTGGGCGGGCGGCCAGATGACCTGGCGTATGAGCGTGGCGCCCGAAAGAAGATGGAAGCGGTTGGCATCCGGTGTGTGGTGACCGAGCTGCCCGAGGACATCAGCCAGGTGGAGTTCCAGCAGGCCTTCGCCGCGGTGAACGATGATCCCGCAACGCACGGCATCCTGCTGTTCCGTCCGCTGCCCAAGCAACTGGACGAAGAACCGGTACGCAGCATGGTCAACCCCTGGAAGGACATCGACTGCATGAGTCCGGTCAATGTAGCAAAAGTGTTCTCCGGAGATGAAAGCGGATTTGCACCCTGCACGCCCGAGGCGGTCATGGAAGTGCTTGCGCACTACGGCATTGCCCTCAAGGGCAAACGCGTGACCGTGATCGGCAGAAGCATGGTGGTCGGCAAACCCCTGGCTATGCTGCTCCTCAAGCAGCATGCGACTGTCACCATCTGTCACACGCGGACCGTAGACCTTGCGGGAACGTGCCGCAGTGCTGAGATTCTTATTGCCGCGGCGGGCAAAGCGAAGATGATCGCGGCGGACTTCGTTGCGCCCGGCGCCGTCGTTGTCGATGTAGGCATCAATGTGGACGAAGCCGGCAATCTGTGCGGAGATGTCGACTTTGACGCAGTTGCGCCAACAGCCGGATCGATCACACCAGTCCCGGGTGGCGTGGGGGCAGTCACCTCATCGGTGCTCGCCAAGCATGTCGTACGTGCGGCAGGCTATCTGAACGGCTTGATCTGACCGGCGTTTCTAACTGCGGACTCTCCTGAAGTCGATGAAACCTCGGTCGATGTCTACCGAGATGAGCTGCACGCGCGTGCGCTGGCCGACGTCCAATCCCTGGAAGCCCTGGACTACCCTGCCTTCAACGGGTACAGTGAGCAGGCGCGCCCACGTCCCCTTGTCGGCAGCGCCAGTGACAATGGCGTCAAATTGCTCGCCGATCCGCGATTCGAGGAGGAGTGCCGCGGCGGACTTGCCCACTTGTCGCTCGACCTTGTTGGCAGCATCTTCCTGTTCGGTGCAGTGTCTCGCGAGGTCTGTCAGTCCGTCCATATCGTAGGGCACGGGTTTGCTCGCGATCGCGGCTTTCGCCAGGCGCTGGGTGATGAGGTCCGGATATCGGCGATTTGGCGCAGTAGAATGCGTGTAGTCCCGGACCGCAAGACCGAAGTGTCCTTCGGCATTTGCTCCTGGGAGTTCTGCAGCATATTCGCCGGGACCCAGGAGCTTGATGATTGTGAGGGAGAGGTCAGGGAACGTCACGGGGTCAGCCGTCCTCTCGCCCGTCAAAAAGTCTTCGAGGGCCTTCGAATCGGGAGTGTCGGGGAGCTTGTAGCCGTGCTCGGCTGCCACTTCGACGATGCGGTCCCAGCGCTTTGGCGTGTGGACGACACGACGGACAGAAGGAAACCTATGGGCGGTGAGGAATCGCACAGTCGCGCCGTTGGCTGCGATCATGAAGTCCTCGATGAGCTCTGTGGCCCGGTTCTTCGCCTGCACCTCGAGACTCGCGACCCTGTCGTCTTTGAATAGTGGCCGCGCTTCGATGGTTTGAAGACTGAGCGCTCCAAGAGCATGCCGGCGGCTTTTCAGGCGCTGGGCAATCTTGTCTTGCAGCAGCAGGTTCTCGGCAAGACCAGGAACAGCAGCGACAGCCTCCGGCATTGGCTGGGTCTTCTCCAGCCAGGCTGCGACGCCACTGTATGTCAATTTCGCATGACTGCGGACAACAGCCCGGTAGACGTCGGACTTCTGCAGTGTGCCATCGGCGACCACGATCATGTCGATGACTGTGGCAAGACGGTCCTGGTCCTGATTCAGCGAGGTGAGATCTGTAGACAGCTTGTCGGGAAGCATGGGGAACTTCTCGGCAGCGGTGTACACGGACGTGGTGTTGGTGCGGGCATGCTCGTCGATTGCGGACCCAAGCGGGACAAGAGCGTCGACGTCTGCAATGGCGACCAGGATGCGGGTGGTCCCATCCTTCATGGCTTCAGCAGCCGTCAACTGGTCCAGATCCATTGAGTCGTCGTTGTCGATGGAGCACCACAGCAGGCTTCTCAAGTCACGGTCGAATACTCCATCCGGGGCGGCGGGACCCGTTATTCCATCAAGCTCAGCCAAGACCTCGGGCGAGAAGTCAGGAAGCAGCCCTCTCTCGAGCATCACCCGGTGAGCAATGCTCTGCAATATCGCGCGATGTTTTGATTCGTCTGTCATCACACAAACTCCTTTCTTCCAGAGTGAGACTCGACCTGAGCCTTGGTGTCAGTATAGCGGGGTCGGCGCAAATCACTTCATGATCGTGCGCCGATGAAGAGAGCGCGGGTTGCCGAGTGCGGCAGAGAAGGTACAATAGGAGTCTGCATAAGCAGGATGCACCTTTGACAATCTGTAGACGTTGACTGGTGGAGGAAACGGGAATGCAGTCAGTATTTACGTTCATCCGGGACCTGGTGGGCACGCCGGCGGTGTTGGTCAGCATGGTGACGCTCGTTGGTCTGATTGTGCTGCACAAGTCGTTCAGCGAAGTGCTGCTGGGAACAGTCAAGACGATGGTCGGCTTTCTGGTCCTTGGCGTGGGCGCGGCCACCATCATTGGATCATTGAACTATCTGGCCCAGATGCTGCAGTTCGGGTTTCACATCCAGGGTGTTCTGCCCAACAACGAAGCCGTCATTGTAGTTGCACTCAAGATCCTGGGTTCCCAGCCGGGCTGGGTGATGATCTTCGGCTTCCTGTTCAACGTCCTGCTGGCGCGGGTCACGAAGTGGAAGTACATTTTTCTCAGTGGACATCATACGCTCTATATGGCGATCCTGCTGGTTGCCGTTCTGACGGCCGCCGGCATGTCCGGTCCGTGGGTCACTGTGATCGCTTCTGTTGTGCTGGGGATCGTCATGACGATGATGCCGGCACTGGCCCAACCGTTCATGCGACAGGTCATGGGAAGTGACGACGTCGCCATCGGGCAATTCGGGTCACTGTCATTTGTCGTGGCTGGTCTGCTGGGCAAGTGGTTCGGCGACAGGAGTCGGTCGACCGAGGACATCAGGCTTCCCAAAGGGCTGGACTTTCTGCGGGACTCGCTGATCTCCTCAGGGCTGGTCATGGTAGTCCTCTTCATGGTGGTCACGCTGAAGGCGGGTCCCACCTTTGTGCGGGATACGCTCGGGATAACGCAGCATCCACTGGTCTTTGCATTTGTCCAGGCGATGATGTTCGCTGCCGGAATGGCCATCGTCGTCATGGGTGTCAATATGACCCTGGCCGAGATCACCATCGCGTTCCGGGGGATCGGGGAGAAGATCGTCCCCAACGCAAAACCGGCTCTCGACGTTCCCGTAACGTTTCCAAAGGCTCCTACAGCCATGATGATCGGGTTTCTCTCGTCACTGACTGCCGGCATTCTGTGCATGGTTTTTCTTCAGGTGGTGCATCTGCCCATCATTATCCCCGGACTTGTTCCCCACTTCTTCACGGGTGCGACAGCTGCCATTTTTGGCAATGCCACCGGTGGACGCAGAGGCGCGGTCATCGGCGGATTCGCAAACGGAGTGATCATCAGCATCCTTCCGGCACTGCTGATGCCTCTTCTTGGGCCACAGCTGAGCACGCTGAACACAACCTGGAGCGACGCCGATTTCCTGTGGGTCGGCATCCTCGTCGGCAACGTCGCTCGCCTGTTCCACTAGATCAGTCCTGCCAGGCTACTGTTGTGCTGCTCGCGCCAGACCAGGCGCCAAGGCGTTCGAATTCCGTCGTGACCTGCTTTCTGGCTCGTGTACTGATGTGTCGGATCGGCGTGACGGTGATGTGCGTCCTGTCGGGCGTCTGCTTCACGCGCCAGGTCGCTGCGGCGCGTCCACGCAGAAGGACAACCGCTTCGATCTGACCGGCCGGGCGGTACACGGCGGGATGGTCCTTACGGTCCAGTACGCGTGAAGGATCTATCCACGCAAGCATCAGAGCGTCGAACTTGGGCAGGAGGGTAACTTGGGGCACATCCGGAAGTGGTCCGGTAAGGGCGTCCACATCTTCAGCGAGGGCGACAAGGGGTCTCTCTGTTTCGTTCATTGTCACGGTCACGAAAAGCGAAGGTGAACTCCGCATGACGTCCCGGAGCGCTGCATTTGGCAACCCACTCCAGTGCGTGATGTCGGCCAGTGCCGCTGGAGCGAAGGCTCGCAGATAGCGCATCAGGAGTTCTTTGTGCGCTGCAGCGGTGGACATTGGATGGAAGTCGAGTCTGGGCAGCCAGGTATCGCGGCGGGCGAAGACTGGACGTGGTCCTTTGCTGCCGACCATCAGCAATTCGCCCTGGTAGGCAAGATCCTTGACGTCTTCTCCCCACCCGATCCATGGCACGTTCCGCAGTCCCGGAACGGCCGCGTGCAGAGCGGTGCGGTCCAGTGGTCCATGCACCAGCGCCTGCATGGTGTCCCGTTCGATGGCATGCCACGTCGCGGCATCGATCCCGGACATCTGCTGCACAACACGCTCCACGGAATGATGGTATCCTGTGAATGCGCCTGTCAGGAGCGCCAGGTCATCTGCTGCCAGCGCGTGCAGGGTTCCCCGCAGACACCATGTCTTGACCAAAGACCGCTGTGTCATGAGTGCCTGTTCTGTCCAGCCGTTCGGTGCCGATGGGCAGCGGGCGTGGATGGCAAATGGGACGGACGTGGCATACTGCGCCTGGACGGCGATCATGGCACGGACGGCCGCTACCGGTTCAGCAAACGGTTGAGAAATGCCTCCCCGCGCCAGTGCGAAAGCACGTGCCTGCCGTGCCGTGATCTGGAGCGCTGCGGGCTTCATGAGATCACCGGGAACCGCGTAGAACCCGCGCACATTCTGCGGACGCTCAGGTGTCGTTGGCGTGTCATCGTTCCTCCTGTCAACATGTTGTCTGTCAAGTATACCAGATGATACCGCGGCGTCACGCCGCTGCTTGCATCGCCCCGGCATTCCTGCTAGCATGCTGGCAATACGAGGGAACGTCTGATCACTGAGATCGATGCAGGAGGTGGCAAATGCGTAGCCAGTCGAGTGCAACAACGCGAACCTGTTCCGCACATCTGAATCTGCACTGTCGCAGAAGCGTCTGTCTGCTTCTCGTCCTCGGCCTGGTTGCTGCAGCTGTGCCGCCGGTGGTTCACGTGGATGCCGCGTCGACCTGGGCCCGGACCTTCCGAGGAAGCGGCAACGGTGACGCATATGGGAAGGGCATCGTCCGTATGCCAGACGGCGATCTCGTCGTCGCAGGGACACTGGCTGGCGGGCTGCTGGTGACACGTCTGAGCCCAGAGGGCGACGTGCGGTGGAGCAACACGTATGGTACAGGTGCCAGCAGCGCAGATGAGACCGTGGGCGTGATTGCCTGCTCTCCCTCTGGCCTGCTAGTCTTCCGCGGTGCGACCCTTGTGAGGCTCAACGACTCCGGCACGGTTCGGTGGAGCAAGAACTACAGTGTCTACAACCTCTCTGACCCCTCCAAATCGACTACGTTCACGGGCGCGGCTCAACTGTCGGATGGAGGGTTCGCGGTGTCGGGGATCGCGCGGTACCGTCGTGTGTTCCTGTGCCGCCTGACCAGGGATGGAGAAGTTGTCTGGGCGAACCAGTATCCTCTGGAGGACTACAATGATCCACGTATCTTCGCACTCCCGGGCGGTGGTCTTCTGCTTGGCGGAACGACCCCGAACCCGACTGCCTACCAGACGGGACCCTACAAGATGAAGCTTCTGTGGCTGAACAACAGTGGCAGGGTGACACGCCAGCTACTCTACGGAGATGCGACCGCCACGGCTTCTTCATACGCCCAGATGTACACGATGACGATGACGCCCACGGGCCCGGTGCTGTGCCAGATGCGGTATTCCTACAACGGATGCGGCGGAACCGTTGTCATCAAGCTGGACAATGCGGGGGACCCTCAATGGGCCACTTGGGCTGGGAGCACAGGAAACGGGGCCGTAGACCTATGGGGCGTTGATGCAGCTGCGGACGGAAGCCTCCTGCTCGTGGGCGCCACGACCGAGTTCAGTGAACACGACGTGAAAGGGTACGACGGTCTTGTGGAGAAGCTGACGCCGGGTGGCGACGTCGCATGGGTCTCAACGGTCGACCGCGGAGTGTACCTTATGGCAGGAAAGCCTGGAGCGGTCGTCGCGATGAACGATGGTGGCCTGGCCTGGGCGGTGACGTACCGCCGCGAACGTGCCGACGACAGCGACGTCTTTGTGATCCGCATGGGACCGGACGGCACTGCAGGGAAGCTGGGCAGTTACTTGACGCTCGTTGATGTCGGCAACCCGCGCGTCGTTCGCATAGAGCACCCAACCATCACGTCGAAGCCGGCTGAAGGGACCACACAGCCCCTTGCCTGCAAGGCTACCGATGCCGAGGTCGCTCCATCGGATGCCGGCCTTGGGGGCACGGACGTCGAGGGGACGGCGCTCGCGATGCTGACCCTCAAGCCGCTGTATCCGGCGGATGCGGCCACCACCTCTACGATCATGCGGGGCGGGACATTGTACCGATACTACACGGCGTTGGACGTGGACGGTAATACGGTCGCCGGAGCACAACTGACCTACCACGGGCCGTTCTCCGATACGACGTGGACCGCTGTCTCGGATGAATACGGAGAGATCGTGTTCAGCCTTGCTGTTCCTGGGACTGCGGAACTGGGCCATATCGAGCACACGATCACCATCGACCGCGTGCGCGTGCGCGGTCTCCGCAGCGAGCTGTCGAGCAAACCGGACTTCGCGACCGACGTGCAGGCGCTCTCGTGGTCCACGAACTGGATGATGGGATATGGCATTGGAGGGAAGGCTGGGATAGAACTAGCTGGGGCGGCCGAGCAGGGCGGGGGTATGGTCGTGACCCGGACGCAGGCCGACCCCGCAAAGGAAGGCGCCGGTTCACTCATGGTGACCGACAGCATGTCCAGCGAAGTGGCGGTCGGAGTGTCGGCCGAG
>JAPLGI010000170.1 GCA_026390245.1 Caldisericota bacterium | reverse complement strand
CCGCCTTGGCAAGCTCGCCTGCTAGATACAGGACCCGATGAGGCTGTCTTGTCCTTGCAGCATCGTCCACCTCGTCCTGTGCCTTCAACAGGCACTTCAGCAATTCGCGGTCCTCGGGAGACTTCAGGAACAGGATGTCGGTCGGGGTGGCCTCGGATGGGACGACAGCTCCGATGCCACGTACCTGACGTTCTACGCTGCAGAGTCTGGCATGTGTGTATTTGAGGTAGTATGCCGGGTTGTCGAGCGAATTCTCCTTCGCCGCCTCCAAGTCGAACTCCAGCTCAGAATCGGCTGACGACAAAAGAAAGAAGACACGCGTCTGGTCCCTGCCCACCTCGCGCACAAGGTCGGCGAGCTCGATGATCTCCCCTGTCTGTTTGGAGAGCACCACGCGCTGCCCACTGCGCAGAAAGTGAACGATCTGATAGATGATGATCTCAAGAAACTCATCGGGAAGCCCCAGGCTTTTCATGAGAGCCTGCATGGGGACAATGTGCCCAATGTGATCGGCGCCAAAGACGTCAATGCTCTTCACGTATCCGCGCTGAAACTTGTTGAAGTGGTAGGCCGCGTCAGTAAGCGTGTAGGTCGGCTCTCCATCGCGGCGGACGAGAACCCGGTCCTTGTCGTCGCCAAAATCGGTCGAGCGTAACCAGACTGCATCATCCTTCTCATAGACGACGCCTCGATCCCGAAACTGCTGAAGAACGCGTGCATTCCATCCGTTCTCGACGAGATACCGCTCCGAGAACCAGGTGTCGAACGAGACCCCCATTTCCTCCAGAGCCTGGCCAATCGACGCCAGTACCAGCGTTTTCCCGTCCTCTTCTATGGCGGCAAGACACTGGTCTTCAAGAAGAGAGGACAACTCTGATCCCCTTCGATCATAGATGGCTCGCGCCAGTTCCGGAATGTACGCTCCGCGGTAACCTTCATCAGGCATGGCATATGCGAGCCCGAGCATCGGGAAGAGGTAGTGCGCAATCGACGCAGTGAACAGCTTCATCTTCGACCCGTAGTCGTTGACGTAGTACTCGCTATCCACCTCGTAACCCTGGGTCTCCAGAAGTGCAGCAAGAACCGAACCAAGTGCCGCTCCACGGCCATTGCCAACGTGCAGAGGTCCTGTCGGGTTGGCGCTGACAAACTCCACCTCGATCTTCTGGCCGTTCGCTTCCTTCTGAAGCAGCGCTGAAGGCACGGTGCAGAGCATGGATGTCAGCTGGTCAGCCACAAACGAATCGGAAAGCTGCAGGTTGATGTAGCCGGGAGCGACTGCCTCCACAGAGCCAGCGCAGGCCACGCCTGCAACAGCAGGCCGCAGTTCCTCAGCTATGACGACAGGGGCCTTGTGCCGCGTCCTCGCCAATTTCATGGGAAGCGAGAGCGTGTAGTCGAGGAAGCCGGGGCGTGACAGCGAGCATACCGCAAGAGGGGCCTCCTCCACAGAGAGGAGGTCCCTGAGCGCAAGACCGACCTGCCGGTCTATTGTCTCACGTAGGTTCAGCACTCAGTCAGTGTCCTTTCTTGTCACGATGACTCGTGACCAGGTGACGAGCTGCATACGTCCCGTCGATGCGACTTACCACCGTATTGTGTGGAGCCGAAAGCAGGAGCTCGGGGGTTTCCTTTGCTTCCTGACTGATCTTGATGAGGGCATCGCAAAATGCGTCCATTGTCTCCTTGCTCTCGCTCTCGGTCGGCTCGACCATCAGGACTTCTTCTGCATAGGGCGGGAAGTGAGGGAAGTAGATCGTCGGGGGATGATACCCATAGTCCATAAGGCGTTTGGCTATGTCGAGCAGCGTCACGCCATATTTGTCGTAGCCCTTTGCACTCAGAACTGTTTCGTGCATGACGGGCCGGTCATAGGCAGGAGGGAAGAACGGGCTGAGCAGTGCCTTGACGTAGTTTGCATTGATGATTGCCGCCCGGCTTGCCGCCAGAAGCCCGTCTCTGCCCATCATCCTGATGTACACGTAGGCGCGGGCGAGAACGGCGGTATTGCCATAGAATCCGGACATGCGGCCAATCGTCTGCGGCCTGTTCTCATCCAGCGCGTACCGACCATCTCTGCTCACAACAACGGGGACGGGCAAATAGCCGGCAAGGAATTTCTTGACACCTACGGGAGCAGCACCGGGACCTCCGCCGCCGTGCGGCGTGGAAAACGTCTTGTGGAGGTTGAGATGAACCACGTCAAACCCAAGATCCCCAGGACGGATGAGCCCCATGAGGGCGTTGAGATTCGCCCCATCGTAATACAGGAGCCCTCCGCGAGCGTGCACGAGTTCAGCAATCTGCGTGATGTTCTCCTCAAACAAGCCCGCGGTGTTCGGATTCGTCAGCATGATTGCCGCCACCGTATCGTCCATCAGCTTGTCCAAGGCATCCATGTCGACCCCGCCTCTCTCGTTGGAGGGAACGGTCACGACCTGAAATCCAGCCATCGTAGCCGAGGCGGGGTTGGTCCCGTGCGCAGAATCCGGAATCAAAACCCTTGTGCGCCCGGCATCATGGTCACGCATGTAGGCATGAATGATGAGCATCCCGGTCAATTCGCCATGGGCACCGCACGCGGGCTGAAGAGTGTAGTCGTCCATGCCCGTGACTTCCTGCAGAGACTCCTTGAGCTCGAACTCCATCTGCAGGATACCCTGGTTGTCCTCCGCACTATCCAGCGGGTGGCGTCCAGTGAGCCTCGGATCAGCTGCCATGCGTTCGTTGATCTTGGGGTTGTACTTCATCGTGCACGATCCAAGCGGGTAGAAGCCGGTATCGACGCTATGGTTCATCCTGGACAGATTGGTGAAATGGCGCACGAGATCAAGTTCACTGACCTGCGGCAGCGATTTCGTCGCAGCACGTGCAAACTCGGGAACCTTCGACTCGGCAGCTGCACAGTCTTCCTCGAACCCGAATGAGAAAGCCGACCGACCTGCTATGCTCTTCTCAAATAGAGTCATCTTCCACCACCTCAGCTCAGGGCGCCGACAACCTGCTCAAGCAGACCGTCCTTGAGCATCTCGGTCGCGCAGACCAGATACGAATGAGGCATCCCCGGAACTTCCGGGGCAACTCCACGAGCAAGGGCAAGAGGCGGGAACACCGGCACCCCGGCCAGGCGGGACCGCATGTCCTCAGGAGCGATCGAACTCGCCAGAACCGCTTCGTTGAACGTGGCACTGCTCTTAAAGACACGGGTGAAGCGGCCAGTCGTCTCGAGCCTCCGGACGAGCTTCTCGAGCTTCGCCATGTTCTCACAAGCAAGCGCCCTGAATCCCAACTCGCCCACGCTGCCAAGGTACACTGCAGCAGTCAGCGCATTGAGTGCGTGGTTCGAGCAGATGTTCGATGTCGCCTTCTCGCGTCGAATATCCTGTTCGCGGGCTCTCAGCGTCATGACAAACGCGGTGCGGCCCTTTGTGTCAATAGACTCACCGACGATTCGACCAGGGAACTCACGATTGTACTTCTTCAGTGTGGCAAAAACGCCGAGGTGGGGACCACCAAATGACATGGGGAGACCAAGCGACTGTCCCTCGCCAACGACGGCATCCGCTCCCGTGCCGATGCCATACTTCAGGAGTCCCAGCGCCATCGCCTCTGTGAAGCATTCGACAAACAATGCATTGTGCACATGGACCAATGTCCCAATGGCTTCCAGGTTTTCAATGATGCCAAAGTAGTTGGGGCTCTGAACAAGCACTGCGCTGCATGCGGAGACAGACAACTGCGACGACAGATCCTCCATCGACATCTGTCCGCTGTCATCCATCTTGACGACGTCGACCGAAATCCCCTGTGGCTCCAGGTACGTTCGCACGGTTGCCAGGTAGTCAGGGTTCAGCGTGGCGGCCACCAGAACGCGGTCCACCTTGTTGACCCGATGCGCCATCAACATGGCTTCCGCCGTGGATGAAGCACCATCGTACATGGAGCAGTTGGCCAGTTCCATATCCGTCAGTTCCACCATGAATGACTGATACTCAAACGAAGACTGCAGTGTTCCCTGGCTTACCTCGGGCTGGTAGGGCGTATAGGCCGTGACAAAACCGGGAAGGGACGCAAGGTGCGGAACGACGGCCGGAATGAAGTGCATGTACGCTCCGGCTCCCAGGAGGGAAGCCTTCATCGGTCCCGAATTCCGGGACATGATGGCGTCCCATGCCTCGACCATCTGGTCCTCTGTCAATCCTTCTGGCAGATGGAGACCAACACCCTCCACGCAGGCATTTCCAGCAAAGCACTGGACAATATCATCAAACTGCAGGCCGATCTTCTGCAGCATCGCCTGCTGCTCGTCGACTGTCGCCGGGATGAACGAGAACCTATTCCTTCCTGTATTCTGCATAATCAGTAGCGCTCATCAAGCCGTTCAGCTCGTCCGGGTTCGAGAGTTCGATCTTCGCCATCCAGCCGGCCCCAAATGCATCGCTGTTGATGAGCTCAGGCTTCGCCACGACCTCGTGGTTGACTTCGAGAACCTTGCCCGATACAGGCGTATAGACGTCTGAGGCTGCTTTGACCGACTCGACAGACGTCAGGACGTCTCCCGCCCTTAGCGTCGAGCCCACTGAAATGTCACCAACAAAGACCACATCTCCCAACTTGCCCTGGGCGTAATCCGAGACCCCGACGACTGCGACGCCACCCTCGACGCGCACCCACTCGTCCGACTTCGCATAACGTGCATCGTTCTGAATCTTCATGATCGCATGCCTCCCACAATGAGATGACTTGCCTGACCGAGAAATTCTACTCCCGATGAGGGAAAAGGCAACACGGCGGGCGCTCTGAACGCCCTTGGTCAGACCCGGGTCACCCGGGAGACCGCCCGAAACAAGTCGATGAACTCGGAAGGAGAAAGGACCTCAGGGCGAAGCTGGGATGTCTCAGCGAATTCGCCAGTAAGTGGGACGCCGAGTCGGCGAAAGAA
>JAPLGI010000026.1 GCA_026390245.1 Caldisericota bacterium | reverse complement strand
GTCATCGCCATGCAGCACACCAGCAAGAACGGCAAGCCCAAGCTGGTCAAGCAATGCACGCTTCCCATCACCGGTATCGGCGAGGCCGACATGGTCGTCACCGAATACGCCGTGTTTGTTTTCGACAAGGGCAGGCTGGTCCTCAAGGAGCTATCGCCCGAAGTCACCCTCGACGAGCTCCGAGCCATAACCGACGCCGACTTCGACCTGTAACGTCGCACTGCAGCTTCCGAATACCAGGGTGGATCCCTGTTACAACAACCATAGCCATCCCCAGCCATACGTTGCACAAAACCCTATTGCAGGTATCATATCTTGTATTCAGGCGTGTGCTTCTGACCGCAGTTTGAGACGGAGAAAGGCTGGTGATCGTGGTGCAAGAGACGCTAGACAAGCTCAAGTCCTCTCCAGGTGTTCTCGCCGTCATATTGACTGATCTCGACGGCGCCATCCTGTACACGGCCTCAGACATGGACATCGCCCCTCCACTCGTACGCGGCATGATCTTGTCATTTGCTGGATACATGCGGCAGATTGTCACTCAGCTCAACATGGGCAGGCTGACCGAGCTGGACGTGGAAACGACGACAGGACGCATCATGATGGTCGGGATCAAAGGCAGTGTCCTTTCCATCCTCACCACCAGGCAAAGCAACCTCGGCATCGTCCGTATTGCCATGGGCCGCGCTCTCAAGGAACTCTCTGAGTCAACCTGAGCGACGCAGCACACCCGACATAGCAGGAGGAATTGCCATGGATCGATTTTTTCTGACCACGGCCATCTATTACATCAACGACAAGCCACACTTGGGCTCGGTATCGGAAACGATTGCCGCCGACTTCATCGCGCGGTATCAACGGAAGCTGGGAAGAGAGGTACTGTTTTCTACCGGGACCGATGAACACTCGCAGAAAGTGGAGCGAACCGCGCTGGCAGCGGGGCAGCCCGTGGAACAGTACACTGCGGCGGCGGCGGCTTCCTGGAAAGCCCTCTTCGACAGGCTGGCCATCAGCTATTCCCGATTCATCCGGACCACCGATGCCGATCACATCAAGGTCGTGCAGGAGATGTTCCAGAAACTGTACGACCAGGGCGACATCTACAAGGGTTCCTATGATGGCTGGTACTGTCTCAAGGACGAGGCCTTTCTGCTTGAGTCGGATCTTGTGGAGGGCAAGTGCCCCCACTGCGGCCTTGAAGTCCAGCACGTCTCCGAAGTCAACTACTTCTTCCGCCTCTCCAAGTACCAGGACGCCTTGCTCGCCTGGTACGAGCAGCACCCGGACTTTGTACAGCCCCCGATGCGCTCCAACGAGCTGGTCAACGTCATGCGAGGCGGCCTGCGGGACATTTCCGTATCCAGATCGACTGTCAAGTGGGGAGTCCCTGTTCCGTTCGACACCGACCAGACCGTCTACGTCTGGTTCGATGCGCTGATCAACTATGCGACGGTAGCGGGCTATGGAACGGACCGGTTTGCGACCGACTGGCCGGCCGATCTCCATTTGATCGGCAAGGACATCACCCGGTTTCACGGCATCATCTGGCCCGCCATGCTGATGGCGCTCAACATCCCACTGCCCCGGCACGTCTTCGCCCACGGTTTCTGGAACTTCGAAGGCGAGAAGATGTCGAAGTCGCTCGGGAATGTCGTCGACCCAGCTGCTCTCATCGAAAACCTCAGCCGCCTCATCGGAATCGACGAACCAATGGCCGTCGATGCGCTGCGCTACTACTTGTGCAGGGAAGGGACCTACGGGCTCGATGTCGACTTCTCCAGCCAGCGCCTTCTGCTCCGTTTCAACACCGACCTTGCGAATGACCTGGGCAACCTGCTGAACAGGACGCTGAACATGTACGCAAAGTTCCGACCTCAGATCGAGGGCCAGCCGTTTGAGCCGAAAGCCTCCTTGGCAGAACTGTTTGCCACGACGCTTGCCTCTGTGAGCACGGACTATAGCAACCTGCAGTTCTCGGCAGGACTTGAGAAGACATGGATGCTGGTCAACGTGCTCAACAAGATGATCGAGGACGATAAGCCGTGGGCGCTTGCCAAAAGCGGCGATGCGGCAGGACTGGCCACTCACCTCGCGACGCTGCTGACGGGACTCTGGTATGTGGCGAACCTTGTCGAGCCGTGCATGCCTACCGTCTCGGACCGCCTGCTGGGAGCAATCCGGAGACCGCAAGCTGCCTGGAGTGACCTTGCCTGGAGGGGACCGGGTTCCGACCTCCCCGAGGAGAGCTCGACCGTCCTGTTCCCGCGTATCCAGCCTGATCAGCTGGAGGACTTTCTGGCAGCCCAGACGGCACGCAAGACTGGCGGCACCACTGCTGCTCCTTCAGCGGTTGCAGAAGCCTCGGGCCTGATCACGATCGACGACGTCTCCAAGGTGCAGCTGCGCGTTGCAACGATCCTCGAAGCCGAACGGGTGCCTGAAACCGACAAGCTGATCAAGCTGCGTGTCAAGGTCGGCAGCGAAGAACGCACGATTGTGGCCGGTATCGGCAAGCACTATGATCCTGGAGTGCTGGTGGGCAAACAGATCGTGATCGTCGCGAACCTCCAACCGCGAAAACTCAAAGGCATAACGTCGCAGGGCATGCTCCTCGCGGCTTCGGTCGGCGACGAAATGGCTCTCCTTGCACCGATGGCTGTTCTGCCAGATGGAGCGGAGGTTCATTGAACGAACCGTCATACGTCGACACACACGTTCATGTCCAGATGGCCGAGTTCGACGACGACCGGAAGGATGTCCTGCGTCGATACCGGGACAGCGGCATTCAGTGGGTGGTCTGTCCAGGCGTTGACGTATCTACATCAGATCTCGCGGCTCAGCTTGCTCACGAGGAACCCGACGTCTTCGCAGCCGTTGGGGTCCATCCCGAGGACTGTGCAGATGCACCCTCAGACTACTTGCTGCAACTCGGCTCTCTCGCTGCCCGATACGGACGAGAGGTAGTCGCGATTGGCGAGATTGGACTGGACTTCAAGGAAGGCGCTCCCGATCACGGCCTGCAGGTGCGCTTCTTCCAGGAACAGCTGCAGCTGGCTGCCGATTTGCGGCTTCCCGTCATCGTGCATTCGCGCTTCGCTGTGGCAGAATCCTTAAGCGCCATCTCACATTTTCCCGGGTTGCACGGTGTGATGCACTGTTTTGGAGGAACGCCGGCAGACGTCGAACGTGCCGTCAGTATGGACTTGTGTGTTTCCTTCACCGGAAACATCACCTACCCGGGGGCACATGGGACCCGCGCAGCTCTGCAGGCCTGTCCGGTGGAGCGCCTGCTGCTTGAAACGGATGCGCCCTACATGCCGCCGATACCGATGAGAGGGAAAAGGAACGAACCCTCGTTCATTGTTCACACATATCGCGCAGCGGCCTTACTACTGGACCGGGACCTGCTCGAACTGAGCCGGTGCATTGAACAGACTGCTCGAGAATTGTTCAGGCAGAAGGAGAGGAGGCAACATGCCGGAGAAGAAAACGTTCAAGATCACACACAACCGTAAGTGGTGCAAGGACTGCGGCATCTGCGTCGCCGTGTGCCCAAAGAAGGTCTATGAGATAGACCGGGGCGACCGTCACGCGATCGTCCGCTCGCAGGACTGCATCGGCTGCCAGATGTGCGTCGAGCACTGCCCTGACTTTGCACTCACCGTGGAGGAGGTCAAGGATGAGTGAGAAAATGGTCCTGATGCAGGGCAACGAAGCTGTCGCAGAGGGTGCCATAGCCGCAGGGGTGCGGTTCTACGCCGGATACCCCATCACACCATCCTCGGAGATTGCCGAGACTATGGCCAGGCGCATGCCCCAGGTTGGCGGTACCTTCATCCAGATGGAGGACGAGATCGCGAGCATCATGGCGATCGTAGGGGCATCGATGGCAGGCAAGAAAGTCCTGACGGCAACATCCGGTCCTGGGTTCTCGCTCATGCAGGAGGGTCTCGGCTACGCTTGCATGGTCGAAGCACCCATTGTGATTCTGGATTCCATGCGATACGGCCCGTCGACCGGAATGGCCACCAAAGTCTCACAGATGGATCTCATGCAGGCGCGCTGGGGAACCCATGGTGACCACTGGGTCATCGTCCTATCGCCGTCAAGCGTCGAGGAGTCCTACCAGTTGACGATCCGTGCGGTCAACCTTGCGGAGAAATACAGGAACCCCGTCATCGTCCTCTCCGACGAAACGATCTCTCATCTCCGCGAACCCATCGACATCAGCATCCCACCGACCATCGTCGACCGCAAACTCCCGACGGAGAAAGCCGGATACGCTCCCTATAAGACTGATGAGTCGCTGGTCCCCGCGATCGCCACTGTTGGCACCGGTTTTCGAACCACGTTCACAGGCCTTGTCCATGGTGAGTCCGGATTCCAGACAGCGAATGGTCACGTCGCCGAAGCCCTGGTTGAGCGTCTCCGCGACAAGCTCTTCAACAACCTTGACGACATCATCCAGTTCGAGACAGACCGCGTCGAAGACGCCGATGTCCTGTTCATGAGTTTCGGCATTACGGCCCGCGGAGTGAGTGAAGCGGTCGAGTCACTTCTTTCTCACGGACGGAAAGCCGGGTCGCTCCGGTTCATCACGCTGTTCCCATTCGATGACGACCGCGTCCGAAAGGCTGCCGGCAGTGCCCGCACAGTAGTTGTCCCCGAGCTCAATTCCGGCCAGCTCGTTCTTCTCATCAAGAGAGTATTCGGAGACTCGCGGAAGGTCGTGCCACTGAACAAGATCAACGGTGACCTGATCAGCCCGCAGGAGATCCTCAACTTCGTCCAGGAGGAGAACCTATGAGACTCGACTTTCTGCGAAGTGAACGATTGCCCAATATCTGGTGTCCCGGGTGTGGAAACGGCATCGTCCTCCATGCGCTCCTCGAGGCCATCGACCAGTTGCAGCTGGATCCCGACAAGGTGGTCCTGGTGTCGGGTATCGGCTGTTCGTCGCGCGCCCCGGCATATACTGCCTTTGACAACGTCCATACCCTTCACGGTCGTGCCATTCCCGTAGCGACAGGCATCAAGCTGGCCAACCCGGACCTCACGGTCATCGTGGTCACCGGCGACGGCGACAGCTCGGCGATCGGCGGCAACCACCTGATCCATGCAGCGCGCCGGGACGTCGACATTACAGTCGTGGTCTTCAATAACTACAACTACGGGATGACTGGAGGGCAGGCCTCGCCGCTAACGCCGGACTCTTCGATCACGACGACGACCCCGAATGGCAATCTGGACCGCCCGTTCGATCTTGTGAACCTGGCAGCCGGCGCCGGTGCAACCTATGTGGCAAGGTCCGGCATCTACTTCACGAAGCATCTGGTCGACCACCTCAGGAAAGCCATCGCTCACGATGGCTTCTCTCTTGTCGATGCTGTCGCCCAGTGCCCCACGTATTTCGGACGGTTCAACAAGAAGGGCAGCGCCGGACAGATGGTCACGTCGCAGAAGGACTGGATGGTCCTCAAGAGCGTAGCCGGAAAGAAGACTCCCGATGAACTGGCAGGGAAGATCATCATCGGAGAATTCGTGAATATCGAGCGCCACGCGCCAGAGAGCGCTGCAGCGCCCAAGGAGCAGGCCTGACATGGGCAATGACAACCGTTTCGAACTCCGCATGACCGGCAGTGGTGGACAGGGACTGATCCTGGCTTCCATCATCCTCGCGGAAGCAGCCATCATGGAAGGCAAGATCGTCACGCAGAGTCAGGTGTACGGGGCAGAAGCGCGAGGCGGAACGACCAAGGCGGAACTTGTCGTCTCGGATAGACACATTGCCTATCCCAAGGTCACTGATCCGGATCTGCTTGCAGCACTGACCAACGAAGGACTCAAGCAGTACGGCGGAGGCATCAGCCGGAAGACCAGGGTCGTCATTGACTCATCAGTGATGTCTGCTCCTGACTTTCTGGACGAGGAGAACTGCCGTGGACTGCTGTCCCTTCCCATTCGCAGCACCCTCATCAGCAAGCTGCAATCGGAGCTTGGGCTCAACGTCGTCCTGCTCGGTATCATCGAGGGCCTGACGGCCATCGTGAGCGTCGAGACGCTCCGCAAGGCAGTTTCGATGCATGTCAAGAAGCAGTTCCTTGATCTCAACATGAAGGCGCTGGATCTTGGCATGGAAATGGTCGAAGCTCAAGTCAAGACCGGCATCCGCATCTGAGAGCGGTAATTCCTGACTCCGTGGTCCGAGACGCATGAGATTTGACAGGTTTTCCAGCCCTCTCGGACAGCCGTACATAGCGGAGATGGAAGAAGTGCCTCTCTATCATTATCTACCGGGCTATTCCGCACTGGTCCTGGAGATCCCCGGGTGCCCCCTCTCCTGCCCGTATTGTGACCGCCCGCTGCTGGCACGCTCCAGGGACTGGTCGCCCTACGATCCCGTCAGACTCGCTGCCGCGGTGGACAGGCTCAGGAGCGAGCCCAGGTTTGCCGGGGTGGTATGGAGCGGTGCTGAACCCTCGCTGCACTGGGACAATGTCGTCGAATGCTCACGCGACGTTCACAAGGCAGGCAAGAAGGTCGCCCTCGCAACAAACGGCGGGCTGACGGCGGACCTTCTCCGCGATTCAGCTGAAACTGTGGATGCACTGCTCGTAAGATTCAAGGGCTTCACCGATGAAACGTACCGGGCGCTGGGCAGCCCGGCGAGTGTCCTGGAGAATAGTCGGGGCCTTGTAGAACGTGCCATCGACGCAGGGATTCACGTCGAGCTCATGCTCGATATCACACGGGACACTCCAGCTCAGGAACAGGAGTTCTCCGCAATGCTCGGGTGGATAGCCCAGGACCTTCGAAGGGGAACTCCTCTTCACCTCAGGGCCATCGCTCCCGAGCACGGCTTCGCAATCAGCCACGGTCCCGCCATGCCTTTTCTCGAACATCTCGTGGAATCAGCACGAAAACAGCACGTGGGCTTCATCTATCTGAGTAACTGTCACGGGCACTTTCTCAACAATACGATGTGCCCCAACTGCTATTCGGTCGTCGTCGACCGAACGGCTCATCCACCGGACCTGTCCTTCGTCACCGATGGCAACTGTGCCCAGTGCGGAACGGACCTTGGGTTGACACTCGACACGGAGGCCCTTTGAGAAAGACAACCGTGCTCATTGCGGCCCTGATTGTCGTCGGAGCAGCAGCAGCGTCCTTCCTTGTCTGGCATGTATCCCCTGAGCCGCTTGCATCCACGTACTTTCTCATGGACACGGTCCTTACAGTCAAAACCACCGGAGGCGACGCGGCCGCAATCAACGAGCACCTCCATGCCCTGGCATCCGGCGTCGAAGACA
>JAPLGI010000006.1 GCA_026390245.1 Caldisericota bacterium | reverse complement strand
TCTTTGGAGTGCCATCGATGCGGACCTCGAAGTGCAGATGGGGACCAGTGCTCCAGCCGGTATTGTCAGTAAGTGCTATCACCTGACCTCGTTTCACCGACTGCCCCTTCTTGGCGATGAAGGACTTGAGGTGTCCGAAGACCAGAGTCATGTGCTGGCCGCACTGAAGCATCAACATGTTGCCATAGCCAGAGAATCTCCCTTCGTACTCGACAACACCATCCGCGGGTGCCAAAAGTGTCGTGGACATCGCACAACCCAGATCGATGCCATTGTGCATCTCCCAGGCGCCGTTGATAGGGTCGTGGCGCATCCCGAAGAGCTCGGTTATGCGAATGGGGCCGGGTATCGGCCACAAGAGCTTACCCGTGGGCTCATTGCCAGGATGCTGTTGCCGATCGATCTCAGCAACGATCTGATCGATGAGCTTGTTCTCCCGGGCAATTTCAGCCTGAATACGCTTGTCATCGGCTGAATATTGGCTGCCTTTTGCCGCCAGGTAGTTCAGAGTCTGCTGTTTGGCCACTGTCTGCTGTGCCAGCAGGGCCGCCTGTTCCTTCTTGAGCGCATAGACCTGTTCCAGCTGGCTCTTCGTGTCTTCATAGGAGGTGCGGTCTGACTGCAGAGCGAGCTTCTGTGTATTGACGGCCAGGAGAGACGCCGTGGTTTGCTGGAGCACGGCGGACACAGCCTGCTGAGCTTCGACAGTAGCGTTGAGGCCCCCTCCCTGAAAGGCAAGACCTGTGACATCAAGGTTGGAAACGTGGTACAGCAGATCGATCGATGACTCGGTCTCGGCTGCGAGCGTATCGTATTGTTTCTCCCTTACTACAATCTGTGCTGCCGTCTTGGCGAGCAGTGTCTCCAGTTGCGCAATGCGACTGTCGATGTCTCCAATGTCCCCTTCCAGCTGATCCATCTGTTCGTTGAGAGACGTCAGTTGACTCAGCAGGCTGTACTTGGCCGACTTGTTCTCCTTGATGAGGTTCTGTATTTGCTGAAGTTGCGTCTTCAGCTGGCTCATCTGTTGTTGAGCCGCCTTCAGGTCGCTGGTGAGGTCTCCTCCCACCCGCGGAGCGAAGACAGAACCGCTGGCGGCTAAAGAGAAAGTCAGCAGGAGGGCAATGACAAGCCTCGCGGTTCTCATTCGAGGAGCATCTCCTCGCGACGCTGTTCCTCATCGATGCGATACGCCAGCAGCGTTGCAATAACGCAGGCCAGCAGGAGGCAGGCGAGAGAGGCCAGCAGAACAACCGAAGCCGCTCCAGCGTAAACGATGCCCGCAGGCTCGGGGGTCACCCAGGCGAACGAGGCCTGCAGTTGCTTGGTGGAATACCTGATGACGCTGGGGAACACAGCTGCAAAGAGGACTGAGGCGAGAGCCCATACGGCGACGAGGTGAGCGGGTGTGGCGAGAAGAACCTGTACACTGCTGGCGCCAGCGATGCTCAGTACCGCGGTCTCTTTTCGCTTCCCGTTGATGATGCTGAATGCCATGAGGCAGAAACCCGCGATGAACAGGAAGCCTGCGAGAACCAGCACATACAGCAGGAGACTGTGGACAAACAGGTTGGCATTGGCCATCCCCTGCACTGAACCCTCGTCATATTCCACTGTCTGAATTCCCGGAAGAGAACGCAACTCCGCTGCCAGGCTGGCGATCCCCTGAACAGACACTGGATACACGCGAATCAGTGGGGGAATAGGATTGCGCGTCAGGTCACGAAACACGCTTGCAAACTGAGGATACTGTGCCTCAAGCTTCGTCAGGCCGTCAGCGGGGCTCACATACTCTGCGCGTGCTATGGCTTCATCTTTCTGCATCTGTTCGAGAAGAGTCTCTATTGAAGTCTGGTCAAGGCCTCGCAGCAGATAGGCATTGATGGAGTGCGTGCGCTCGATCTCTGCCAGGGTGTGGCGCACGTCGATGGACATCGCATAGATTCCGGCACTCGCGACCATGAGCACGGCAATCAGGATTGAAACAAGAAGAGTGCGGACAGGATGTCTTGCGAGGTCCCTCATTGTCTGCTTGAAGATAAACATGTCAGAAGTTCCCCTCCTCGACCTTGCGGCCGCCACGGAGCCGCACGAACGGCAGCCGCGTTGATTGCACGAGATACAGATCGTGGGTTGCCATGAAGACCGTGGCTCCCCTGTGATTCGCATCGTGCAGGACTTCGACGATCTTCTCCCCATTGCTCAGATCGAGGTTTCCGGTCGGCTCATCAGCAAGAATGATGTCAGGCTTCGCAATGAGAGCGCGAGCGAGGGCAACGCGCTGCTTCTCCCCTCCGGACAGAGAGCAGCACAGGCGACGCTGGTATCCGGCCAGACCCACCTGGTCCAGGTACTTGTCCACCTCCTCGCTGATGGTCGCTTTGCCCAGGCCCCGAACAGCCAATGGCAGTGCCACGTTTTCGTACACCGTGCGGTCAAAGAGCAGCATGTAGTCCTGGAAG
>JAPLGI010000147.1 GCA_026390245.1 Caldisericota bacterium | reverse complement strand
CGTATCTGACGGAGCGAGGCTATCTGGAGGTCGAGACTCCGATGCTTCAGCCAATCGCCGGTGGGGCGACTGCGCGCCCGTTCATTACGCATCACAATGCTCTTGATCAGGACCTGTTTCTTCGCATTGCTCCGGAACTGTACCTGAAGAGGCTTCTGGTTGGCGGTTTTGAGAAGGTCTTCGAGATCAACCGGAGTTTCAGGAACGAAGGCATCGACACGGTACATAACCCGGAATTCACGATGATGGAACTGTACGAAGCCTATTCGGACCTTGACGGCATGATGGTCCTGACTGAGAACCTGATTCTGGACCTGGTTGACAAGGTCACGGGCATGTCGGAGGTGCATATGGGAGAGCGGGTGATCAACTTCACCGGTCCCTTTGCACGGACGACGTTCGACGAGGCCATGCAGAAATATGCGGGTGTGGGCCTGGAAGAGTTGCGCGACGATGCGCTCGCTCATCGCAAGATCGTTGAGTTTGGCATTCACATGGACAAGTCGTTCGACTATGCCAACGTCGTCAACGAGATTTTCGACAAGATGGTCGAGCCCAATTTCGTCAACCCTACGTTTGTGCATGACTACCCTGTGGAGATCTCTCCGTTGGCCAAGCGCATGGCGGAACAACAGCAGAGAGTCCAGCGGTTCGAGCTTTTTGTCGGTGGGATGGAGCTTGCCAACGCCTTCACCGAACTCAACGACCCTATTGACCAGGAAGAGAGGTTTGCACAGCAGGCTGCTGCGAAAGCCAGGGGCGATGAAGAGAGCCAGTCCATGGATTTCGACTATGTGCGTGCTCTGCAGTACGGTATGCCGCCGGCGGGTGGACTTGGGATCGGAATTGACAGACTCGTCATGCTGTTGCTTGGCGTCGAGTCCATCCGCGAGGTTATCCTGTTCCCTCAGCTGAAGAGAAGGGAATTGCAGGACTGACGTTCTTGTGTCGACATAGGAGGGCATGATGGCGAAGCCCCAGGTGCAGTACAGGTGCAGCGAGTGTGGACACATTACTGTCTCGAAACTCGGAAAATGCCCCGAGTGCGGGTCCTGGGGCTCCTTTGTTGAGGATGTTCCCGAAGTCGGGGTCATGGCGCGGCCCGCCTCGAGAGTACCCATGTCCGGAATACTGCCTGCCGAGGAGGACCTGGACGTAGCCTTGGAGAATGTCCAGCCTGAGCAGCGTATGGCGACCGACATCGGACCGTGGGACGAAGTGCTTGGAGGCGGCCTGGTGGTCGGTTCTGCCGTTCTTGTGGGAGGGGAACCCGGCATTGGGAAGTCGACGCTTGTGCTGCAGGCGGCGACCGCTCTGGGGCGACACGGAAAGGTACTCTACGTGAGCGGGGAAGAGTCTCGTTCTCAAATCCTGGGGCGCGTTCGGAGGCTGGGACTGGACCCTAAGAATCTCCTTCTTGCCACAACGAACTCACTCGCCGATGCACTGGCCATGGCTGATCGAGCCAGGCCGGTGGCGCTTGTCATGGACTCGCTGCAGTCGTTCTCGACGGAGGAAGACTTCTTCGGATCCGGCACGCCGGCTCAATTGAAGATCACGGCCGCTGCAATTGCCGGGTTTTCCAAGAAGTCCGGAGTGGCGGCGCTGATCATAGGGCATGTAACCAAGGACGGGACCATTGCGGGTCCCAAGTACGTCGAACACCTTGTCGATGCTGTCCTCTACATGGAGGGAGATCGCTTTGGCGCATATCGACTGCTGAGGTCAGGGAAGAACCGGTATGGCAGGAGCGGGGAGACAGGGTTCTTCGAGATGACCTCATCTGGGCTTGTACCCATTTCCGATCCGTCGAGTGCGTTCGTTACCGATGTACACAATCTGCAGCCTGGGTCAGTTGTGGTCCCTGCTGCCCAGGGAAGCTTTGCAGTGCTCGTTGAGGTACAGTCCCTGGCTGCCACGAGCTACCTGCCATCACCGCGGCGTATTGCGACCGGACTCGACTATGGCAGGCTGATGATCGCGTTGGCCGTGATCGAACGGCGAGCGGGCACGAGCGCAGGAGGAAGAGACGTGTATGTCAATATTTCGGGTGATTTTTCGGTTGAGGATCGCGGGATCGACCTGGGCATCGGCCTGTCCCTGTACAGCGCGATCCGGAACGTGCCGATGCGTGATGGGGTCATGCCGATTGCAGAGGTCGGTCTCGCAGGAGACCTGCGCCCCGTGTTCAACTTGCACCGGCGCATTGAGCTTGGCGCGCGCATGGGATTCAGGGAATTTGTCATTAGTGACAAGGCTCGCGACGACCTTTCGGACCTTCATGGTCTGACGATTCACCGAAAACGGTACGTGAGCGAGGCGATTGCCTCGAGCTTTCTTCGGGCCTCAGGTGCTGAGGGTGAGTCACAGTGAAGGCTGTCAGAGCTCATCAGCCATGTCTTGCAGCCGTCGTCGTGGCGGCGGGAAGCAGTACGAGGTTCGGGCAGGACAAGCTCTTCTCATCCGTTGCAGGGAAACCGCTTATCTGCACCACGTTGGAGGCATTGTGCCGGGTCCCGGTGGGCCGGCTCGCCCTGGTCTGCAGACTCGAGGACCACGCGAGGATACAGGAGTGCGTTGCTCGAGCAGCACTGCCGCGTCGGGTGCACGTCTTTCTGGCGGACGGGGGTTCAACGCGGGCCGAAAGCGTCCTCAGCGGTCTCAACGTACTTGTCGCCAATGGCGCTTCCGATCAGGATTGGGTTCTGGTCCATGACGGCGCTCGGCCACTGGTGAGCAGATCTCTTCTGAAGAGACTGCTCACCGCAAGGGAGACTGGACACGTTGTCATACCTGTGATTCCGGTGGCTGACTCCCTGCGGAGAACGTCGGGGTGTCGAACAGAGGCGCTGGAGAGGTCAGGGGTCCTTGCCGTGCAGACGCCTCAGCTGTGCCAGGTGACGACACTGCTGTCAGCGTATTCCAGTTGCCCGGACGGTGCGTCTTTTGGCGACGAGGCGGCACTGATCGAGTCGACTGGCGGGAAGGTTCTGACAGTCGCAGGGGAAACAAGAAATATCAAGGTGACGGTTCCGCAGGACGTCGAGATTGTCGAGGCCGCATTCAACGCCGGGGCGACGACTGTGGTCGGGTTTGGCTACGATGTACATCGGTTCGCATCCGGGCGACCGTTGGTTCTCGGTGGCATCAGGATTTCATCATCACTGGGACTTGATGGGACCTCTGATGCTGATGCTGTTCTGCATGCGGTCATGGACGCAGTGCTCGGATGTACTGGTGCAGGAGACATCGGCGGCATGTTTCCATCATCGGACGGACTGCTTGTCGGAATCGACAGCTCAGTGTTGTTGGAGCGCGTTTTGGCGGAGCGACGGGTTCGCAGACTGAGAATTGTTTCCGTGGATATCACGATTGTCGCTGAGAGGCCGCGATTGCAGAGCTATCAGGTTCCCATGCAGCAGAAACTCTCGCACCTTCTGGGGCTCCGGTCGACCGAAGTCGATGTCAAGGTGACCGGTAATGACGGGATAGGCTGGATCGGGAGGGGCGAAGGCATCGCTGCCCTCTGTGTTGTGACCGCTTTGCGCCCACAGTAGATGAAGAAGGCCGTACGCTGAGCACTTGTTGCGCAGACCCCCGGCGTGATCGACTGTCTCTGGCTCCAGTTGCATCGGGCCACGGCACATGTTCCACTCAGTACTGTTGCTTCCTTCCGGACCTGGCAGAGTTCAGAGCTTCCCATTGCATGGTGTGCAGCCTTCAACGCCTTCAACAGGGACTGTTTCGGAAATGTGCGTCCCGCATGCCCAGCATGGACCCCGGTGAGCGGATTCCGGGCGACAGGGCACCGCTGTCTCCCCGTCCTGTACGGCTTCAGTAGTATAGGTGTTGAGACCGCCTGCGTCAACCTTTCACTACTGCAACTTTGTGAGGGCGATGGAGAGGCGACTCGTCTGGCCGGTGGACACTACTCCCTCGCCTGACCATGGGAGATATCCCTGCAGCTCCAGGTAGACCTCATGCGTGCCTTCTTTCAGAGTGCTGAACGTGAAGGGGGCAATCTGGCCGGTGGCCTGACCGTCGATTGTTATGGACGCGCCAGGAGGATCGCTCGAGATCTCAAGTCCACCGAGCGCAAGATCGAACTTGTACTGTTTTGCCAAGGGGATGCCCTGCTTGACGGAAAGCGTATCGGTGATGTCCTTGCTTCCCTCCAGCTTCAGTGTGAGGGCGTAGTCACCCACGGGGAATGAGTCGATCTTCAGCGGGGTTATGCCATATGACTTGCCGTCCATGACGACCTCGGCTCCTGTCGGATCTGACGTGATGCTCAGTCTGGCGAAGGCCTGCACGAGAGTGAAGTCCTGTATGCTCTGCGTCGCATCGGAAAGGTCAACTGTGCGGGAGATGGGGGCGTATCCCTTGAGAGAAACGACCATCGCATAGTTGCGAGGCTTGAGACCCAAAGCGGTCAGGGGAGTGATGCCTTTGAAGGTTCCGTCGAGTGCCACCGTTGCGCCAGGCGGGGTAGACGTGACGATCAGGGAGTATGCCGCGTGTGTCATGTTGGCGATGACTTGTGTGGTGGATCCCCTTACCGCGATTGCGGCACCGTTCCAGACTTCCCAACCAGACAGGCGGATCTCCACTGCGTGGGTCCCCGGGGCTACCTGGGACAGCACGAGCGGCGTCGTTCCGACTTGCCGTGTGTCGAGGAGCACGGTTGCTCCCGATGGAAAAGATCGAATGTTCAGGACCGCCGTTCTCTTCTGGAGAAGCAGAAAGGTCGCAGTGGCGACAACGATTGCAATGAGCAGGAGGACGATCCAGATCCTGTTCCGACGATGGTGCTGAGGGGCGGGAGGCGTGGAAGTGGCGGCAGGAGATTGTGTCGTGCGTGACTCCTGGAGGCTTCCAAGAAGTTCGTCAATCCGGTCAGGCTCATGGGAATGCTGTTCGGGCATGGTCGTACCTCCCTTACTCGAGTCGTTGCAGTACTTCCTCCAATACATCGCTGAAGACTTCATCTACAGAGCGGGCCGCGTCGATCACCACCCACCGTTCCGGCTGTTTTGCAGCCATATCCAGAAAGGCGTGGCGCACGGTGTCAAGGAGTGTTCCTCGCTGCTCGATCCGGTCGAGGTCGGTCTTTCGTGCTAGTGAAATGCGCGGATCAATGTCCAGAAGCAGTGTCAGGTCCGGGACCAGGCCTGAAGTGACAATATCCATCAGCCGCTCCACTCGTTCTTGGCCGACGTTCCCTGCAACCCCCTGATAGGCGACAGACGAATCCGCAAACCTCTCCCCGATGACGACATCACCACGCTGCAGCGCAGGATTGATCACCTCATCGATGTCCTGTCTGCGATCTGCTGCAAAGAGCAGGACTTCGGAGAACAGGGACATGTTGAGTTCGTCATGCACAAGAATGGTTCGGAGCTTCCGTCCGAGCGCCGTCCCTCCTGGCTCAAACGTGTGCGTGACGGAGAAGTGCCGGTCCATCAGAGCCTGCTTGAGCCGTTCAGCCTGCGTGCTTTTGCCGCATCCATCGATCCCCTCGAAGGTGAGGAAAAAGTTGCGTCGCATCACGCTGCTCCCGGGGGACCCTGTTTCGGCTTCATCTGCGGAGAATATACGACGACGCGCCGGAATGGCTCGACGCCTTCGCTTTCGCTGAAGAGTCCCAGTCGTTCTGCCAACCTGTGCTGCATTCGCCGCTCGAAGGCGTCGCAATAGGGCAATTCACGCGAGGTCGACGAGACGGCCGCTTCACGCATGAGGCGAACCCAGGAAGCATACTGCTCCTTGTCTATGGACATTGCATGGATGCGTCTCAGCAGGTCCTTGATCGCTGCGAGGCTGTTCTTGGTGGTCGTGTACAGCGGCAGTCCAAGGGCCTCGGCCCGTTCCACGAGAAACGGCTTCTTGGCTGCGAGTGTGTCGCTAAGCAGTACGATGTCCGCGTCATCCATTGTCTGCGTGACCCGTACGTCGGTGTGCAGACTGTGGGAAGCCCTCTCGATGTAGCTTTGGCTGACACCCTGGATGTAGAGTCTGATACTGGAATCCTGCGTCCATAGCTGCTCGTTGCCCACTTCATGAACGGGAGCCCCGTCTTGCTGCGGAGGCTCGATCACGAACTCTTTTCCGCCCGTTCTCTTGCGTATCTCGGGTTGCACATCGAAGCCCCGGAGCACTCTGTCAACAACGTCTGCCAGGTTGCGATACACTGCCAGAACGTCACGTTCACGAAGTTCCACCAGGACGTCAAACGTAGGGGCAGACTTGCGTTCGAGCACGCTCTTCTGCGTTCCGCGTCGCTGCGCTTCTTCGTCACTCAGCGTAACCGTCTGAATGCCTCCAAGCAGATCGATCAGGGTGGGATTGGTGATCAGGTTGCCCAGGTCGTTGCCATGCGCCGTTCCAATGAGCTCGACGCCTCGCTCTGCGATCGTCCGACATGCCTGTGCCTCTTCGATACGGCCGATCTCATCTATGACGATGACTTCCGGATTGTGGTTCTCTACGGCCTCAATCATGATGTCATGCTGTTCCTTGTTCAACGGAACCTGCATACGGCGGGAAGACCCGACGCCGGGATGAGGAACATCGCCATCTCCCCCGATCTCATTGCTGGTATCTACAATGATCACGCGCTTCTTCAGGGTATCACTGATGTAACGGGAGGCCTCGCGCAGCAACGTCGTCTTGCCGATACCCGGTCTCCCCAGTATCAGGATGCTCGATCCTCTCTTGACCAGGTCCTCAATGATCTCGATTTTTCCATAGAGAGCACGTCCAACCCGGCACGTAAGACCAACCACGTCGTTGTGCCTGTTACGAATGGCGGAAATTCGATGCAGCGTTTGTTCGATTCCAGCGCGGTTGTCACGATCAAATTCCCCAACCTTTCGAACGATTGAGTCGATGTCGCCTCTCGTGACCTTGTTCTCGCTGAGAGGAACGAAGTCGAACTCAAACCGGGCCTCGGGGACACGCCCCAGATCGAGAACGACCTCGACGAGATCGTCAAATCGGTTGATCCGCTCGAGCGACTGCTGTAGCGGTTCGGGCAGGATGCTCAGGAACGCTTGAGTATCGTAGTCGTGTGCTGCCATGTCAGTCCTTTCTGCAGAAGCGCTTCAGCAATGCGGTCAGTGACTCTCTCATACTCGCCGAAGAGGCTGAACAGATCAAGATCGTCCGTGTCGATGGTGATGATCGGGACGCGCCGAAATGAACCAGCCCATGCATCGTAGCGGTTGTTGAGTTTTCGAAGGTAGGACGTGGGCAGGGACTTCTCAAACGAACGGCCCCGCGATTGTATTCGCCGCGAAAGCGTTCCTGTGGACGCACGGAGGTAGACGACAAGGTCGGGCACAGGGAGGTTCTCCAGGAGGTACTCGTAGAGCTGGAGGAAGACCTGGTACTCGACGCGGGGCAGGGCCGTACGGGCGAATATCTCGGCATCTTCATACAGAGTGCGGTCGACAATCTTTGCGCAGTTCAGAGAGCCGGCTTCCTTGAAGAGCCTCACGCGCTGCGTCAGGAAGAAAAGTTGTGACTGTATCCCCCAGCGCTTGGGGTCTGCGTAGTACAGCTTGAGGAAGGGGTTCTGCTTCACTGGCTCAGGGAGCAGAGCAAGTCCCCACTTGTCAGCCAGATGACGGGTCAGCGTTGACTTTCCTACACCGATATTGCCCGCGATAGCGAGGAACAGAGGATGGACGGTTCCACCCGTCCCGGGCTGGGGCTCACCGCTCATGAATTCTTGAGTTGGGCGGGGTCAAAGGTCCCCTGCTCGAAGATACTCTGATAGAACGAGGCCCATGAGACTTTCTTGTTGCTGGTTCGGGAGACTCTCCTCATCTCCCGGAAGTGCATGCGAAACATGAATCGGGCGAGAGAGACGCCGTACTCGAAGGTAGCGATCGAGGAGAACGAGGTGACAAGGTCGGGAGGCAGCAATGGGAGGCGTTCCTGGAGGAACGAGCGCGAATCATGATGAGACAGCCTGTTCTGAAGGATCTCGATGTCGAGGGCTGCCGCAGCATTCTCCATGAGGAGCTGAAGCGTCGCAAGCAGGCTGTTCTGGGGTGTCAGCATGCCATCGAGGGTGGAGATGTTCTGAATCTCGAACAGGGAAAGTGCACTGACAAATACCTCTCGCTGGACATGAAACGCGAGACCCGGGTCCCAAGTGCTGATCGCGGTCTGGATGTAGGCCCTGCCGGGGAAGTACGTCATCATGAGGGCGATTTCGGGTGAGAGCCAGCGACGGAAAGACGATATGGGACAGACGGTCTGCCGACGATCGAGCGCCGCGCCCTTGAGGGCGACCGCTTCTGGAGCATCGTAGGGTGCACGAACCGCGAGTCCGTCCCCCAGCACTGGTACGGACTTCAGCTTGTAGCCAGGGAAGAAGGAGTGCAGGCGGGAGTAGTCATTTTTCATCCAGTTGTCGATGGTCGCCTGATCCAGATGCCTTGCAAGCGAAGTCTCAAGGGCATCTCTTACGACGTCACCGGTGGTTCTTGAAGCGTCGACCTGGGTGGCTGTCTCATTCAATTGGCGCATCAATGCTTCTGTTTCGTGCTCCAGGTGCTCCTGAGCTTCCCTGATGCCTGTTTCGTCAAGCGAAGGCAGGAGAACGGAGAGTACTGGATCACGCGTGGAGTCGCCAGTACTGGTGGAGTTTGCCAGGTGGGATTCCAGTCTGTTCATGTACTGGCGCGCCTTGACGATACGCTCCGCAATAGCCTGCTTGTCATCAAAGCGGCTGGCCCTGTCTTCGGCGAAGTGGAGATACTGGCCGATGATGTGGAATTCTTCAAGAGCCAATTCCTGGTGGGAGCCAGAACGCAGCTGAATCTGTTCAGCAGGCGCGGTCGGGGGTGTCGAGAACTCTTCGAGCCGGCGAACGAGCGCCTTGCCGCGGACGTACATGGGGATCTCTGTCAGATACAGCACCTGATACAGGGCCCGCCGAGCGTTGCGCAGCTGCCAGAGAGTGTCCCCGAAGTATCCGCCTTTGATCATGGTGGACAGGCTGTCCATGTAGGGACGGAGGATAAGCGCTGACCGGCGCTCACTGTTGCTGAGCTTTCCCTGTTCGAGTCGCGCAAGCACCTCGCGCTTGTCGTCAAGGAATTGCAGCATCTGGGCGGCGTTTGGTGCCGAAAAGTCGCCCAGATGATAAAGGTATCTCTGTGTTCCTGCACTTACCGCATCAACAGGAAAGAAGTAGCTGGTTTCGTCCTGGATGTCCTGAAGCAGTTCGTTGTACTTCGTCAACGCAGGCTCAGCCTGAGGGCTGTTCTGCCGGCTATCCGTCCTGGAGCGTCTGCTGCGAGGAGGATGGTTCGTCTTTGGACTGGCATTCCTGGTGTTCTCGGCGGCGGCAGGGCCAGCCTGAGCCTCTCTTCTTAGGTGTGTCACGAGCCTGTGTCGACCTCCAGGGGTTGAAGCGAGTCGGGGACCTGAATGCCAAACATGATGTCCCACCACCTCATGAACTGTTTGTGACGCGTATCGCCGTTCACAGCAGTAATCTCCTTCTTCAGAAACTGTGCCCGATTCTGCAGGATCAACTGGAATTTCTTGTTAGCCAGGGCATCCACTGCCAGGCGCGTTTCTGCCTGCTCGAACGTGAGCTGGCGTCCTGCCGCGTCCGTGTAGTTCCAGCCCCATGTGGCGAAGTACTCCCGGATCTCGTCCGGCGAGACCGCCGCGTTTGTTTTCAGGCTTTCTTCATAGGCTTTGGACGTAGCCCAGAGCTGGATGTACGAGCGCATGTCGGGGGATCTGAGCCTCTGGATCTCGGCTGTCTCGCCGGGCAAGGCGTGATCCCTGACATAGGCCTCGACGGCCGCGTCGACGGCCGACGGACTCAACACGACTCCGAGCCGCAGGGACTCCTCGGATTGCGCGTGCATGACAACGAGCCGCTCAATGGCGGCTTTCTTCAACCCGGCAACAAGATACTGTGTCTTTGGGTCTGACGGATTCGCAATATCGACTCGCGTATTGTAGAACTCGCTGGTCGCATCGAACGGAAGGTCGACAATCATTGCCGAGACATGTTCCTCAGTGACAGGACTGCCATTGACATAGAAGGCGACGTCGCGAGAGCGAGTTACGGGGACCCCAACAATTGCTGCTGCGAGGGTGAGCAGCAGAAGTGAAACCACAGCGATGAAGACCGCCCGACGCGCCTGAAGGCGCGTCGGCATTGTGGGCGTTGTCGAAGGTTGAACCGGGCCTTTCGCGAGCATCGCTACTGAGCTGATGGAGTGGCTGGCACGTCCGTCGCCGGCGGAGTTGTGGTCGTTCCCTTGCCCGTAGCCTTGACGATCCACTGTCCAATTGCTCCGAGCACCTTGCCAGGACCGCGGGCGTACCACTTGGTGATACGCGACCACCGACCTTCGCGGACGGGAAACTGCGACTTGAGCTTGGTCACGAGTGCGGTCTTCGCATCGGCCTTGCGCTCGTCTTCGAGAGCAGTCTTCACTTTGTCGTACGTTGCCTTGTCACTCAGGTTCGACTTCGCGAATGGTTTTCGGTCCAGGAGCTGGACAATCTCGTACGAAGAACCGTCGACAAAGGGCTTGGTGTACTGGCCGGTTTTGAGACCCTTGAGCTGCTCGAAGCGGGTTGCATCGCCCACGCTCGAGAAGTAGTCCAGGATTCCTCCCGTCTTGGCGTCAGTATCCGTAGAGTATTTTGTGATCGCAGTCTTGAACGAGAGGCCCTTCTGGAGCTCCGCATACACCTTGCTTGCAAGCGTGGTGGCAGCTGCTGCGCCGGTCGTCTGGTCTCCGGTTCCGAAGCCGAGGACGATATGTGCCGCTTTCACGGTCTCAGCCGTATCGTAGATTGCGCTGACAGGCTCTTCGGCAATCTTGTCAATGATATGAAAGCCAAACTCGGTCTGGACGGGTCCAACGATGTCGCCTGACTTTGCCGCAAAGGCGGCCGTCTCGAATTCCTTGACCATTTGGCCTTTGGTGAAGAAGCCGAGCGTCTCATAGCGAGCATATCCGGCAGTCTTGTTGTTGAGCTCGGCCGCCTTCTCCTGCGCGTATTTGGCAAAATCGAACGTGGCGTTTTCGGCCTTCTGTTTCACAACCTCGTCATAGACAGTCTGGGCCACCTTCTTCTTCGCGGCAATGGTCGAGGCAGAATCCTTCTCAGTGTCTAGCATGATGAGGAGATGGTCGGCATTGACACGTCCCTCAGAGGTGAAGTATGTCCGTAGATCTGCGTCGGAAACAGAGACACTTGAGTTGATCTCCGCGGTCACCGCGTCGGCAAGCTGCTGCCGTTCGACATACGGCTGAATCTGGGTGCGCACCGTGGCTTTGAACTTGTCCATCGAGCCGTACTTTGCAATGACGGCGTCAGTGAATCCCTGAGTGTCCGTTCCAAACTGCTGCTGGGACTGTGCGACGGCATTGTCGACTTCCGTGTCGAGAGCGGTTTTCAACTTTGCGTCATCGATCTTCATGTTCTTGGACTTGGCGTATTGGATGAACAGTTCCTGCTCGATCGAAGTGTCGATGACGTTCTGGCGAACGGACTTGAGTGTGGCGGCATTTTCCGCAGTGGTCAGGTCCATTCCGTACTGCTTGTACATATCGATATAGTTCTGAACGCCTGCAGTAATGTCGGATTGAAGGACTTTCTCGGTGCCGACCTGATACGCTATGGTCCCGGTGGTGCTCTTGATTGCAAAGAACGATCCCCATGTAGCAATTGCAACCACGAGCACGATGGCGATGACTCGCATGACGATGGGAAACCGGTCCTTGTGATGGGACCCCGGCTTCTCGACAAGTCCCGCCTTACGCTCCTGCCTGATCTTGCTTTCTTTTCCCATTCTGTC
>JAPLGI010000198.1 GCA_026390245.1 Caldisericota bacterium | reverse complement strand
CACGCGGGTTGTTTCATGCTTGAAGGGTTCGGGCCCCATCTTATCCAAAATTCTCGTGTCAATCAGCTGTGTCTGTGCCTTGCCCTGTAGGCAAATGACGCCGAAAGACTTGCCCTTGTACCTGGGGTCGAACCCCACCCCGTCGTCGCGCACGAAAAAGACGCGGCCGCGTTCCGGGTTGTTCACGGTCGCCATGGCGATGTGAGCCTGTGCCTGTTTCGACGTGAATTTCCAGGCGTTGTCCAGCAGGTTGACCAGGACGATGCGCAGCAGCCGGGGATCGCCCGTCGCGGTCAGGCCTGGTTCGATGGCCAGTTGAACGTCCCTCTGGGGGTTTTCCTGCGCCAGTTCGTCGGCAACCTCGCTTGCCAGTGCGCTCAGGTCGATCTTCTGTGCATGCATCTGGCTTCGGGTCACCCGCGACAGGAGGAGCATGTCGTCGATGAGCTGTCCCATGCGCTGGGTAGCGCGCCGGACGCGTTCCAGGTCCTCGCGCCCCTCCCCGGGGACACTGGCGCCATAATCCTCCAGAAACGCCTGACTGAATCCGTCAATACTGCGCAGCGGAGCTCGCAGGTCATGGGAGACAGAGTAGCTGAACGCCTCCAGCTCCTTGTTGGCGGCAGACAACTCTGCCGTGCGCCGGCGCACGCGTTCCTCCAGTTCCGTGTTGAGAGTGCGGATCTCTTCCTCCGCCCGCTTGCGCTCGGTGATGTCGCGGAACACCGCGTAGGCGCGGAACGGCTCCTTCTCGCCCGGAAGGAATTCCGGAGTAGAGTTGATGCTGAGCCACGTGTAGGCGCTCAAGTGCGGGTTGTAGATACCCTGAATCTCGTCATGCCCGGGCTTGCCGGTCTTCGCCGCGAGACGGAGGGAGTGGGTTTCTCCCGGAAACGGCGAGCCGTCTTCATGTATCGCCTTCCAGCGCGGGTCAAGCGAAGTCCTGCCCTGCATCTGGTCGAGCGAGAGGCCAAGAAGCCTCTCTGCTGCAGGATTGGCAGAGATGATTGTGCCATCGTGATCCTCGTAGACTATGCCTTCCGACATCGTCTCAAAAAGAGTGCGGAGCTTCTTCTCGCTTTCGGCTAGCGCCTCCTCCGCCCGCCTGCGTTCTGTAATGTCGACAGCATAGGCGCGTAGGGAGGTTTCGCCGGGAGGCGCGGCCACAACTCTGAGGAAGGTAGCCCCGCCGAGAGGTAGTTCCTGGGTCTGAGGGTTCTGCTCGCACTGTGACCGGAGCACAGCCAGTTCCTCGGGCGTGCCCGGCAGGAACTGGCGAGCGTCCGCGTCCAGACCGAGTCGTTCAAGTGTCGCCATCGCAGCGGCATTGGCGTAGCGCATTGCCCCGTCGGTTCCTATCTCGAGGACAGCGTACGGGTTCTGCGCAGGGAACGATGCCAGGTGCGCGACCTCCCGCTCCAGCTTCTTCCTCTCGGTGATGTCCTGGACACTCGTCAGGAAGAATCTCGGATTGCCAGCGGAATCCCTCGCAAGGAAGGTGACGACCTCCGTCCAGACGATGCTGCCATTCTTGTGGATGTATCGCTTCTCCAGGCTCATGGTTTCTGCTGTTCCGCTGAGCAGTGATCTGACCAGATCGGCGCTCTGTTCCACGTCATCCGGATGAGTCACATCCTTCCAGTTGACCCTTTCCAGTTCCTCCTGCGAATAGCCGAGCATGTCGGCGAATGCCCTGTTCACGTGCAGCGATCCATCGACTCCCGTAATCGATCTGCCAAGTGGTGAGAGCTCGAACACGTTTCTGAACTTCTCCTCGCTCTCCTGCAGCACTTCCTGCACGCGCTTGCGCTCAGTGATGTCCTCGGCAGAGCTCAATGCCCCGACCACACGACCATCCGCATCCCTGAGCAGCGTGTTGTGCCAGAGGAGGCTCAGCTTGGTACCTTCCCTCGTGATGACCGCATTTTCATAGGTCAGGACGTCTGAGTACTCGCCAGCCATGAGCTTGGCAAAGACTCCATGCGCTTCTGTCTTCACTTCTTCTGGCAAGCACGTTTCGAACCAGTTCTTCCCGATGAGTTCTCCCGGCGCATAGCCGAGCAGCCTGTGCCCGCTGTCGTTGAGCAGCGTGATGTTCCCATGCACGTCGAGACCGAGGATGACCTCGGCCGCCACGTTCAGATACTTCTCGGCCGTTTCTCTGGCCTCTTGCAGGCTCGTCTCCGACATTCTCTGCTCGGTGATGTCCTGGATGATGCTCAGCACGCAGGCACCCTGCCGCAGCCGGAGGACCTCGCCCGAGATCTGTCCGGTGAGGAGCTCGCCCGACTTCTTGCGGAACACCATCTCGACGTTGCGGGGGTGGCCCTCGGACCGCAGCAGCTCGACGAACGTGGTACGGTCTGCCGGATTGCCCCAGAAGTTCAGGTCGACGGTGGTTCGCCCGATCGCCTCGTCGCGGCTGTACCCGACGATGCGCGTGAAGCTCTCGTTGACGTCGAAGATGGTTCCGTCCTCGATCGACGTCAGGGTGATGGCGTCGGGGTTACCCTGGAAGGCCAGTGCGAACTTTTCCTCACTGCGCCTCAGCTCCTCCTCCGTCCGCTCGCGCCGGGCGATGTCTTCCTGAAGGGCTCCGGACAGCCGGCGGTTGACCATCAGGAACAGCGACAAGGTCAGGGAGATGAACAGCATCTGGTAGGACAGCAGG
>JAPLGI010000058.1 GCA_026390245.1 Caldisericota bacterium | reverse complement strand
TGCTTTACAAGCCGGAACATTGATATAAACTGAGATTGCGAGTGGAAGCGGATCGCTGGCGGCGGATGCAGGTGCCGAGTAACGGTTGGGAGGCTCCCTGATGAACAGCTGGCTACAATTCGGGGCATTGGTCGTGGCCTCGTACCTATGGGGTTCCGTCTGCTGGGGACTTGTCCTCAGCTTTCTGGTCAAGCACGAGGATATCCGCCTGAAGGATAACCCCGGCCTGTCGGGCAGTGTCCGCCAGTACGGCTGGGGCTACGGTCTCACCGTAGGACTGCTTGACGTCATGAAAGGCTATCTGCTGAGCCTTCTCCTGCACTCGATGGCGATACCCCCCTGGGTTCCGATAGCTTCCTTCGTTGCTGTCATTGTCGGACACAACTGGCCCATCTTCTTTCAGTTCAGAGGAGGAGGCGGCGTCGCGACAACCCTGGGGATCCTGCTGCAAGGGTACCCCCTCGCCATCCTGTTAGCGCTCCCCTTTGCGGGTGTCGCGGGCGTCATGTGGAAGCTTGTACCGCGTATCAAGGCGAATGTGCACTTCTCTCCGTTCATTGCAGGTGTCGGGGCCATTCCTGCCGCCATCTGGATCGTCATGCACAAGCCATGGTATCCCGACTATGTGATCGTCGTCGGTCTCGCAGCCTCAGTCCTTCTCAAGGGCAATCAGTTCCATGTTCAGGCACAACGAATCCGCACCTACGCGTATGGCATGCGCGACCGCTTCATGGACCACTATCGAGACGACCATGTGCCACCGACAACCTAGTACGGGCAGCGGATGCCCAAGAGGTCGTGGAAATGAAGCCGTGGTCTGGCAGGGAGGAACCAGTGAACATGACTGATGTGGCATTGCTTGTCATCGATATGCAGCAGGACTTCCTTTCTCCGGCGTCTCCACTATTTGTGGCAGGCGGGCCCACCATGGTACCAAGTCTGGAACGAGCGCTCAAGGCAGCTCGGTTTGCGAACGAGTCCATCATCCATGTGATCCGCCAGCATCGGGTCACGGGAATCGATGTCGACCAAAGCCGCCGAGCACTCTTCGCCGAGACGGGAGGATTTCTGGTCGCTGGAACGCCTGGCGCTGAGGAACTACCTCAGCTTGCGCCCGCCCCGGGGGATTTCACTGTCGTCAAAACGCGCTGGTCAGCATTCTTCGCGACTGACCTTGAGGGGCTGCTGCGCCGGCTTGGCGCCCACAGACTGATCCTCACCGGCGTTCAGACCCCCAACTGCATACGTGCGACAGCAAACGATGCTCTCTCCCTGGACTATGCAACGGTCGTCCTGTCGGATGCAACAGCGTCTCAGACGGAAGAGATCCAGATGTCCAACCTCAGAGACATGACCGCCATGGGAGTAGAGGTCATGACCGTCTCGCAATTCGAGCAATCTCTCGGCATGCAGGGTCGCTAGCTCTTCGCCGGACCGAACCCTATCCAAACTCCAATTGATCGTTGTTCTCGCTACCTCAAGTAGTCGATCGGATGGGCAGCGCCATCCAGGAGAACGGCCGTTTCCGCGGGCGTCGTTCGCGCGACGACCTTTCCCTTGCTGAGGACGACCAGGGCGACGGATTGCCGCCGCAAGGCATCCAACTCGTCAAGAGCGTCCAGGACAACCAGGTCGGCCGGCTTCCCTGACTCGATGCCATAGGCATCCTGAATGTGAAGGGTGCGAGCTCCAGCGTCCGTTACCATGTGAAACACGGAGCGCATTTCTTCCCGCCCCGTCATCTGGGCGACATGCACCGCCATGTGTGCCACATCCAGCATGCTGCCAGTCCCCATCGGATACCAGGGATCAAGG
>JAPLGI010000079.1 GCA_026390245.1 Caldisericota bacterium | reverse complement strand
GCCACCACCGCGCCAACCCCGAGAGTCATGGCAGAGCGCTCACCAAGCCCGTCGCTCAGGTCCCAGGCAACATCCTTGGGATACCGGATGGCAAACGGCCCTGCAGCCGTGGATGACAGCTCCAGCATGCCCACCAGGTCTGCCCTGTCACCCGGCGAACAAACCACCATCCCCGGAACGCTCTTCAGGAAGCCCACAACAAAGACACCCTGATGCGTCGGGCCGTCGTCACAGACCAACCCGGCCCTGACCACTGCGAACCGCACGGGCAGGCCGCCGATGCCGACATCGTGCACGATCTGGTCATACGCTCGCTGGAGGAAGGTCGAGTAGACCGCGACATACGGCTTGTAGCCCCTCCTGGCAAGCGACGCTGCCATGCCGACGGCGTGCTGCTCCGCAATGCCGACATCATAACAGCGATCGGGAAAACGCCTGGCAAACTCGGCCAGCCCAGTCCCGTCCATCATCGCGGCCGTGATGGCGACGATGCGCGGGTCCTTCTCCGCAAGCTGTATCAGTGTCTGTCCAAAGACATCCGAGTAGGTCGGCAAGGATTTCTCCTCTTTGCTCAGCCCATTCTCGATAAGGAACGGCGCAACACCGTGGAAGTGAGCCGGCTGGCGTTCTGCCAGGTCATATCCCTTGCCCTTGACGGTCACAACCTGCAGAACGACCGGCTGCTGGATATCCTTGACCATGTCGATGGCTTCAATCAGTCTGCCGATGTCGTGTCCATCCACCACACCGAAATATCGGAAGCCCAGCTCCTCGAAGAAGATCGTAGGCAGGTACATCCGTTTCAGCAGGGTCCTCAGCCAGCGAAGCCCGCGCCCCACCAGCGGAGACTCGCGTGCACGCAGGTACCAGGTACGTGTGCGCAGCCGGTTCAGCGCCTGCGCCATGCCGCCCACGGAACGGGAGATGGACATGTCATTGTGGTTGAGGATGACGAGACACTGCCCGTGTGCCCTTCCCAGGTTGTTCAGCGCTTCCAGGGCCATGCCGCCGGACAAGGCGCCGTCACCGATGACCGCGACAACGCGCTGACTGCCCCCATCCAGGCGTCGCGCTGCAAGAAGGCCTGCAGCTATGGACAGAGAAGTCGACGCATGCCCGGCCAGAAAAGTGTCATAAGGCGACTCATCGGGATTCACGAACCCGCTGATGCCCCCACATTGCCGGAGAGTACTGAAGGATTTGTAGCGCCCGGTGAGCAGCTTGTGCGTGTAGCACTGGTGTCCAACGTCCCAGACCAGCTGGTCTGTCGGCGTATCGAGTGTCCTGTGCAGAGCGATCGTCAGCTCGACGGCCCCCAGGTTCGACGCAAGGTGCCCGCCGTTGGTCGAACACGTATCGAGGATGACCTGCCTGCATTCGGCCGCCAGCGTCCGCAGCTCTGGGATGTCGAGCCCACGGATGTCGGCCGGCGAGGCAACGTGGTCCAGAATCAACTGCGAGCCTTCTCCGCAAGAAGGTCGACGAGACCCGTCAGGAACTCTCCCCCGCTGTCCAGTCCCGCTGCTGACTCACGAGCATGCGCCAGATACTGCAATGCCCTCTCCCGGGCTTCGACAAGCCCCAGCACGGTCACATAGGTCGCCTTCCGGTTCTTGACGTCCTGACCCACCGACTTGCCGGTCTGAGCTTCGGTCGCGCTGGCGTCCGCGATGTCGTCCACGATCTGGTATGCCATGCCAAAACTCTCACCGAAGTCACGCAGCCTGCCCATGTCAGCCTCGCTGGCGCAGCCGAAGATGCCTCCCAGCAGTACGGAAGCCTGGATGAGCGCAGCCGTCTTGTTCTTGTGGATGTACTCGATCGTACCCATCTCGACGTGTTCGTCGCTGGAAGTGATGACGTCCATCGCCTGCCCGCCAACAAGGCCCTCTGCCCCGGCCAGACCGGCCAATGTCCGGACTGCCTCGAGGCACCGCTCTGCGCCGAAGGCATCCGCCATCTTCGGGGACGACAGCTCCTCGAACGCGAGAGTCAGCAGCGCGTCGGACGCCAGAAGGGCCATGTCGTCGCCGTGGACCTTGTGTGTCGTCGGCTTGCCACGCCGCAGGTCGCTGTTGTCAATGGAGGGCAGATCGTCCTGAATGATGGAATATGCATGGACCATTTCGATCGCGGCCAGGACAGGCTTGATGCGCTCCCTGTCCCGAGTGCATGCCTCATACACTGCCAGGCACAAGGCAGGCCGCACGCGCTTGCCCGGGGACAGCAATGCATAGGACATCGCCGCATGCATGACCGATCCCTGCAGCGGGGCAAGGCAGTCGGCCAGCACTCCGTCGATGTAGCGTGCTTCCTCGTTGAGATGGTCCCTGATGTTCATGTCAGCTCCCTTCCATCTACCCGAACCGGTCTGTGATCCTGTAGTCGACGCGGTCCACAGATGAGTAACGGCTCCCCTGCCTGAGCAATTCCACCAGGCGCAAGAGCCGCTGTTCGTCGCCCGATGCGACAACGTGCACAGTTCCATCACTCATGTTGTCAGCCGTAGCATCGATCCCAAGCTGAACCGCTGTCTGCTGCACAAAGAACCGAAACCCGACTCCTTGCACGATGCCAGACACGTCTGCGACCAGCTTGCTCATCGGCACTCGTTCCGTCAGCCCCCGGCGCCTCCGACACCCCGCAGGACACCATTCACGAAACTCCCGGATTCCGCGCCGCCAAACTCCTTTGCCAGTTCAACAGCCTCATTGGCTGCAATGGCCGTCTTGATCGGAGGTTTGCCGTACTTCATTTCGAAGACCGCGATCGAAAGGATCACGCGGTCTACAACAGCGACCCTGTCGATACCCCAATGCTCCGCATGTGCGCCAACCTCCGCCAGAATGGCCTCCTGATGAGCCTGAACTCCCTGGATGAGCTTGAGTGCGTACGCCTGCACAAGCGGCGGCTCGTGACCATACATCTCAAACGTCTGGTCATATGAGGAGTTGCCCTGCGCCAAACTGTACAGGACCTGCAGTGCTATCTCCCGCGAACGCCTTCGGTTCTGAACTCCCTGACTTGTCGCCATGCCTCAGGACCGCACGTCGGCAATATGGACGTTGACCTCCTGGATGCGGTACGGAGTGGAAGCTTCAACTTCCTTGGCGACAGCGCTCCGCACACTGCCGGCAAGCTTGCGAAGATCAGTCCCGTAGCGCGCGGCAATGAACACGTCCAGTGACAGTTCCAGGCCGCTTCGCGTGATGCTTACCCCGTGCGGCTCTCTGCCCTCCCGATCCCAGAAGGGAAAGTGCTCCTTGAGGCCCTTCCACATGGACTCCAC
>JAPLGI010000064.1 GCA_026390245.1 Caldisericota bacterium | reverse complement strand
GGATCCACCGAGAAGCCATTTTCCTGCAGAAGCGCGCTTGCAAGGAGATTGCCGGTCAGCGCCTGCTCAATGACGGTCGGGGCAAAGAGCAAACCCCGCAGAAACGCTTCCGCAAACCCAAGATTCGGTCCAATCTCGGCTCCAACTCCTGGGCTCGAGTAGCGAGTTGCGGCCAACGCGACAGCCCTCGAAGTGCCCACAACATAGCCGCCCGTCGGGACAATCCCGGCTCCAATGTTCTTCATGAAGGATGAAGCCAGTAGATCAGCTCCATCCATTGTCGGCTCACGGTCCTCGAGAAGGTCACCATAACAGTTGTCCACGAGAACCAGACTCTCAGGCGAGACCTGCTTAATAGATGAGATCATCCGTGCGATCTCGCCCTCGCGAAGTGCCTGGACCCGCTTGTACCCCCGACTCCGCTGAATCAGGACGACCTTCGGATGCTGGGCTGAAAAGCACTGCTCGAGCTGATCCTCCCAGAGTTCTGGGGAAAGTGCCGTGAGGTCGCACTGGGCATAGCTGACGCCAAACTCTGCAAGCGAACCGTCCGATGGGCGAATCCCAATGATTTCCTCCATCGTGTCGTAGGGAGCCCCCGTCACACAGCACAGCAAATCCCGGGGACGAAGCACCCCGAAAAGCGCGATAGCAAGAGCATGAGTTCCAGAAATGATCTGAGGGCGCACCAGTGCGGCTTGTGCGCCGTAGATCGTAGCAAACACTCGTTCTGTTTTGTCCCGCAGGCTGTCCCCGATGCCATAACCTGACATGGGACGCAGGTCCGATGTCGCCAGGCGTGCTGCGTGAAAAGCATCAAGGATACGCATGAAGTTTCGGCGCTGAACTTCGCGAATACTCTGGATTTCGATGGCATACTCTCGCTCGAGCTGATGCGCCCGCCCCATCAGCTGACCTTCCGTTATCATGTGTCTTTTCCTCCTGCCGCTGACTCGATGAGTGCGGTCGCCTGCATCAGAACCGAGCCGGAACCCTCCTCAGACACATCGATCCAGTGAACGCTCTTCTCTGCCCTGAACCATGTCTCCTGCCGTTTGGCGTAGTTCCGCGTTCGCTTCTTCCAGAGTCCGATGGCCTCATCATGTCCGATTTCTCCTCGGATCCACGAACTCAGTTCCTTGTAGCCGATACCCTGCATAGCCGTATCGTCAGGGTTCAGGCCATCAGCCAGCAAGCGCCGCACTTCGTCCTCCATTCCGGCAGAAATCATGACGTCAACCCGCCGATCAAGCCGACCATAGAGTTCGGCCCGTTCCGCACGCAGACCGATCCGGAGGACACGCCACGGGACCGCGTGTTGCCTTCGCTTCAGGACGCTCGGCAAGCTCCCCGTGAGAGCGACCATCTCCAATGCGCGCTCGAGACGCCTTGAATCGTTGGCGGCAATCTCGCGCTCCGCGAGAGGATCGATTGCTCTCAGACGCTCCCGGAGCTCGCTTTCAGGCAGCATTCGCAGCTCGTTTCGCAGACTTGCGCTCGGCTTCTCCGGCAAGAATTCGTATCCGTCAAGGACAGCCCTCACGTACAGACCGGTCCCACCCACAAGGATCGGGAGCCGCTCGGAGCGAATCGCGACGTTCACTGCTTCGACGGCCAGGACCTGATACTCTGCAACAGAAAAATGGTAGTCGGGACGAACGATGTCGATCAGAGCGTGAGGCACACTCAGACGCTCGGACGGACTGGGCTTCGCCGTCCCTATGTCCATGCCCTGATAGACTTGCATCGAGTCCGCAGAGATGATCGATCCACCAAAGCGACGGCCAAGTTGCAGGGAGAGCTCGGTCTTGCCCGTGCCCGTGGCCCCGACAATGCCAACAACCAATGGCAGACTAGTTGTCTCGCTTCCCATGCAGCCCTTCCTTTGAGCCATGATCGACAGCGACGCGGACGAAGGTACCGATATCCGGTGGCGCATCAGAACAGGAAAACCAGACGTTTCTGCCGTCAATGGATCTTCCGAAGGCTTCACCACCTGCATGTGCGGTCAGGACAAGCACGTCGAGGGATCTGCCGGCCAGCGCCTGGTTGCTCTGTTCGCTCAGGTCCTGGACGATATCGAGCAGGAAAGAGTGACGTTGATCGATGATTGCGGTCGGTACCTTGTTCTGCATCCTCGACGATGCTGTACCGGGCCTGTCGGAGTACTTCGCGAGGAAAACCCCGTCAAACCGGAACCCACGGACCGTATCGACCGTATGGGCAAAATCATCATCCGTTTCGCCGGGGAAGCCAACGATGATGTCTGTTGTCAATGTCCAATCGGCATTCTCGCGAATGGGCTCTGCAAGCCTTGC
>JAPLGI010000144.1 GCA_026390245.1 Caldisericota bacterium | reverse complement strand
CCTATGTTTCCACCCTCTGGAGTCTCAATGGGGCAAATACGGCTGTAGTGGGAAGAGTGGATGTCGCGGACTTCCACGCCCGCCCGCTTCCTGTTCAAACCGCCTGGTCCAAGAGAGCTCAGGCGCCTCTTGTGGGCAAGGCTCGACAGTGGATTGATCTGTTCCATGAACTGGGATAGCTGGCTCTGTCCAAAGAAGTTTCTGATGGAAGAGATGACTGGCTTGGTGTTCAGGACATTCTGGAGATTCATCATCTGCTCTGACGAGTAGATTGTGACCTTGTCGCGGGTCGCTTTGGCTACCTTCAGCATGCTGTCCTGAATCTCCTCAGCAAGCAATTCCCCCACTCGCCTGATACGACGGTTCTCAAGGCTGTCGATGTCATCGAAGTTGGCCTTGCGTTCACGAATGTCAATCAGATGCCGAATGATGGAGACATAGTCATCCCTGGTCAGAACAGCAGACTCGCTGCCTGTTCCGAACCGCCTGTCAATCTTGTAGCGACCAATCGGCGTGAATGTGTTGTAGGCCTGGTCGGTCAGGAGAGTCGACAGCAGGCTCTGCGCAGCCTCGAGCGTGAGACGCTCCTTAGGCTGCATTTCCTTGAAGATCTGCTTCACGGCCTCTTCCTGATTCGTGGTCTTGTCAGCCTTGAGTGTCTTGAGAATCCATCGGTCAGGCTGCCTGCTGCTGACCAGGAACGAACTTGCGCCGTGGTTCTCGAGAAGGCTCATCGCTTTCCCGGTGATCACGGCGCCTTCCTTGACGATCTCCTTGCCCCTCGAATCCAGAAGTGGCTCGACAGCAGTGTATTCGACCTGATCGTATACTGACCGGAGCTGTTCGGTAGACAGGCGCTCGGTCTTCTCGATCGTGAAAAGCCGTTCAATCTCGTCGTTCGACTCGATACCCAGTGCCTTGAGCACGAGCGTCACTGGGACCTTGTGAGCTTTCTTCCTCAGGCGCGTATAGATGACATCATCCTTGCCGGCCTCGATTTCCATCCAGTTTCCCCGGTCAGGGATAAGGGTCACCATGTAGATCTGTGCTCCGGAGAGCTTGTCCTTCCCACCCTCGAAATAGACGCCAGGCGAGCGGACCAGCTGGGACACAATGACACGTTCCGCGCCATTGATCAGGAAAGTCCCGAACGGCGTCATGAGGGGAATCTGCGTGATGATGAGAGGCTGTTCCCGTATCTCGCCCGTTTCCTTGTTGATGAGGCGGAAATTGGCGCGAACCATCGCCTCAAAGCTCAGCCCTGCCTTGCGGCAGTTTTCCATCGACTTGGCGGGTCGCTCGGTATCGTGACTCACATACTCGATCCGCAGCTTGGCGGTATCAATGGGGAATACTCTCGCAAAGATCTGAGCAAGACCTGGTCCCAGAAGCCAATCGTAAGAAGTCTTCTGGAGCTGGAGGAGGTCGGGCATCGCGTAACTTGATTTGATTTTGGTAAAGTCTATAATGTCTCCTGCCACGCGCATGGCTCTCCTTTCATATCGGTATGGAAAAAAGCGGTCAAATCAAAAGTATACTCTCTTTTGTTTGGCAGTCAACTGCGCTCTCTCCACGGTTTGTGAGGTTTCGTCAGTCAGACTAACGTCTCAAGGAACGACATCTTCACATTCTCGTCTCGTGCAAGTGTCCCCACAGCCACGGAACGGAAACAATAACTCCTCTGCATCTTCACATTCTGCGGTCGCACATGGTTCGCTGTACACGCATGCCCAAACCTACTTTCTCAGCAGACCATATCGCACGAGCACGCCGAAAAACCTGAGGGTGTCCGTAAGGGAATTCACCTTGCTCTTTGCCTCCCTCCGGTAGATGGTCCGAGTTGGCACCCAGCCTATCCGATACCCCGCCCTGCCCAACTTGAAAATGACCTCCGTCTCCAGATCGTACTTGTTCGCCTTCAGCGGCAGACAGAGGACGGAACTCAGCTTGTAGTAGCGAAATCCGTTCTGGCTGTCGCGGACATTCTGCCCGAGAAACAGGCTGACGAGATACGAAGATGCGTGGTTCGCGAATCTTCGGATGAAGGGCATGGTTGAGACATTCGACATGCGGTTGCCGATGACCATATCGTATCCCTGTCCAGCCGCAGCAATGAACAGCGGAATCTCAGCAGAATCGTGCTGTCCATCCGCATCGATCGTCACTGCGCCATCATAGCCGCTATCGGCAAGATACCTGAAGCCGGTCTTGAGCGCGGCACCCTTGCCCGCATTCATCTTGTGGCGAAGGACGATGGCTCCCGCGGCTTCCGCAGCCCCGGTTGTGTTGTCGGCAGAACCGTCGTCGATGACAACGGTCGCGGAAACGAATGGGCGCACGCCCTGCACTACTGCGGCAATGTTGCGCTCTTCGTTGTACGCCGGAATCAGTGCAGCGATTCTCATACGAGGGAACCCCAGAAATCGAAGAAATTCAGAAACTGCGTGGGATCACGGTCAACAATAACCTCATACTGTTGCGCAAAGTCCACGACGAATGCCCGCACCCACGTCCGCTCGTCTGAGGCTTCCGGGTCGATTGGTCGCCCGAACTCCAGCAGGAACCGCCCGTCTGGCTGTCGTACGAGGAATCCGGGAATTCCAACCAGCTTCCTTCGAAAGGAGAGCAAGGCTGCTCCGCGGGGAAAACGGACCGGATGCCCAAAGAACTCTACTTCCTCGCCACCGTTCGCATAGTCTCTGTCGGAGACTATGGCTGGAACTTCACCCTCTGGAAGATCCCGCAGCAGCTGCCTCAATCCAAATCGAATGTCGTGGGCCGTCAACCCGAAACGAACGCGGAGCGACTCATAGAGGCGCTCGATGACCTTGCTGTTCTGTGTGAGCGCAATCGCATGTGTCCTGTAGCCGCAAAGGCCAAGCACAGCGCCTGCCAGCTCCCAGTGGCCATAGTGTCCAGTAACGATACAAAATGGCCTGCCACCGGATCGCTGATCGATCAAAGCGCGCATTTCTGCGAAGTTCGTCGTCATCCACTTGATATGAAGGTCGCTGGCAGATGGTATCCCAAAGAAGTCAACCAAGTTCATGCCAGCTCGTTCGAACGTTTGCAGCGCCAGGCATGACCGCTCTCGATGACTTACCTCAGGTCTCATAATGCTGAGGTTGGCAAACACCCCCCGTCTCTGCCCGGCGTTGAGCGCAAAGTAGCCCCAGGCGATCAGTCTGGCGATGGCTCGCTTGAGCCACGCGGGCAACACGGCGGCCATACGAAAGGCGACGGCATACCAGAACGACATTGCCTACAGGCCCTCCGACCCTTCGAAGGCGGCATACCAGAGCAACCCGACAAGCGTCTTCCCATCAGTCATATGTCCATCGCGGCAACGTTCAATTGCCTCGGCGACGGGCATCAGTACCGGTCTGATGAATTCGTCCGCATCCATGTCGGTCGAACCCTGTCGCAGGCCCTTCGCAACGTAGAGTGTCAGCCGTTCATCGACAAAGCCCGGACTGGGCCAGAATTCAGCGCACTTCCTCCAGGAACTCGCCGCATATCCGGTCTCCTCACGAAGTTCGCGACGTGCGGCGGTAAGGAAGCGCTCCCGCACGCCCCGGCGCCCGGCCGGAATCTCGAGCATGACCATTCCAGGCGCTGTTCTGTACTGGCGGACAAGGACCACACAATCGTCCGCCGTCACCGCGACGACGCAAACAGCCCCTCCCGGGTAGGTCACAACGTCCCGATGAACGACGCGCTCGTCCGGCAACCGGACGACCTTGTCCAGGACCTCTATGGACTTGCCGAGATACGCCTTTCGGCTCGACAGGACTGCCTCGACCATCCGCTGATGCGTCTTCAATGAGATCGGATCATCTCCTTGATTTTCAGAAGCCTCGTGGTGTTTGAACGTTCGTTCTCGTCCAGTTTCGACGTAATGAACCGAGTTGTTTCTTCAAGGTTGGGGATCATGACGTATTCGAGAGCGTTCACGCGCCGCCTGGTTCGCTCGATTTCCTCAGCCATCAGGCGTATGCTCGCCTCAATCTGAGCCAGCTTCACAATGGACGGCATCAGCTCATACAGTCTGAGCAGGGAGGCTTCTACCCCGGCCCCCTCCACGCCAGCGAATGATGGAGACTCAAAGTCCGTGATAACAAAGGACAGCACGGGCAATGCCACATTCATAACGGTCCTGGTTCCCGCTTCGATGCTCAGATGCGTAGAAACCGTCCGCGATAGAAGTTCCACGACAACCGCCGGGTACGTGGCAGTTTGGCCTTTGAACGCTGCCAGCGCATCAGGCAGCTCGTGGTCAACGTGCGCCCGATACTCGCCATACTCCTCTGCAAGCTTGATAAACGTCTTCATGAGACCCTCAAGCTTGTCCTTGAGAAGCTTATGACCCCGTCGAGCAAGGACAAGACGCTTCTGCAGTCGCAGAAGCTCCATCCTGGTCGGGTTGACCTTGAGGATCATCGCTCTTATGCCGTTTGCTTCGGCATGTACTTCTCTACCATCGCAGGGGAGACACGCTTAAGCTCCTGCAGCGGCAGCATTGACAGAAGTTCCCACCCAATTGATAGTGTCTGTTCGATCGACCGATCTTCATCGCGCCCTTGTCGGACAAAACGACGTTCGAACTGATCCGAAAACTTGACGAAGGTCCTGTCTGTCTCCGTGAGAGCCGACTCACCAAGAACAATTGCCAGCTCCCTGGCATCGCGACCACGAGCATAGGCGGCAAACAGCTCGTTGAGCAGTCCGGCATGATCCTCACGAGTCTTGCCCATGCCAATACCCTTGTCCTTGAGCCGGGAAAGTGACGGAAGCACATCGATCGGTGGGTAGATCCCTGCCTGATGCAGTGACCTGCTCAGGAAGATCTGTCCCTCGGTAATGTATCCTGTGAGATCCGGAATGGGATGTGTCTTGTCATCTTCGGGCATGGTCAGGATGGGCAATTGCGTGATCGATCCCTTCTTGCCCTTGATGCGGCCCGCTCGCTCGTAGATGGTAGCCAGGTCCGTGTAGAGGTATCCCGGATAGCCGCGTCTGCCAGGCACTTCTTTCCGCGCAGCGGAAATCTCACGCAAAGCCTCACAGTAGTTGGTCATGTCAGACAGGATGACCAGGACGTGCATGCCGAGCTCAAACGCCAGGTATTCGGCAGCCGACAGCGCAAAACGGGGAGTTGCTATGCGCTCGATGACCGGGTCATTTGCCAGGTTCATGAACAAGACCGACTGGTTGATTGCCCCGCTCTTGCGAAAGTCCGAAATGAAGTAGTCTGCCTCCTCAAACGTGATGCCCATCGCGCCAAAAACGACAGCGAACTCGTCGGTTCCGGAAAGCACACGAGCCTGCCTGGCAATTTGCGCAGCGATCTCGGCGTGAGGAAGACCACTGCCCGAGAAGATCGGCAGCTTCTGTCCCCGGACCAGCGTATTGAGCCCGTCGATCGCAGAAATGCCTGTCTCTATGAACTCGTCAGGATAGTCTCGTGCGTACGGATTCATAGGATCGCCATTGATGTCCAGCACTTTTTCAGGGAGAATCGGAGCAACTCCATCGATTGGCGCCCCAAGTCCGTTGAAGACACGGCCCACGATGTCGCGCGACACTCCAAACTGCAGACCATGTCCCAGGAATCGCGTCACCGTCTGACCCAGGTCCATCCCGGACGAACCCTCGAATACCTGAACCAGAACAGTGCCCCCGGAGACCTCGAGCACCTGGCCATGTCTCATTCCCGAGATGGTGCGCAATTCGACGAGTTCGCCGTATTTGATGTCCTGAGCCCCATCTAGAAGCACAAGCGGCCCTACGATTTCCCGGACTGTCCGGTAGTCCCTATTCATGGTATTCCTCCCGTGCAGTCGTGTCGACTTCCGACAGAGCCTCAAAACTCCTCTCGATCGACTTCTCCAGCGTGTCGAAGGCAGCGATGTTCGTCTCGGGAATGGCTTTCGAGCGAGCGATTTCTACCTTGATCGGCATCGTGAGAATTGCATCCAGCGGTATCCCGCTCGAAGCTGCCTTGCCTGCAAGATGACTCCACAGCATAATGGCATCCAGCATTTTCAACTGTTTGCGGAGGGATGTGTAGCTGTCGCCCTCAGTGAACGCTCCCTGCTGCAGGAAGTCCTCACGTATGGACTTCGCCGATTCAAGCACCAGGCGGTCAGCCACAGAAAGTGCGTCGACACCAACGAGACGAACAAGCTCCTGCAGTTCCGCTTCTTTCTGAAGAAGGGCTCGAACTTCAAGAATGTCCCGACTCCAGCGCTCGCCGAGTTCCTTTTCGTAGAACCGCTCAAGAAGGTTGCTATACAGTGAATAGGACTGAAGCCAGTCGATCGCTGGGAAGTGCCGTGCGTATGCGAGACGGGAGTCGAGTGCCCAGAAGACCTTGACTGCCCTCAGGGTAGCCTGGACAACCGGTTCGGACATGTCTCCACCTGGAGGGGATACGGCGCCGATGACGCTCAGGCTGCCTTCTCTCGGTTGACTGCCAAGGCTCATCGATCTTCCCGCGCGTTCATAGAATGCCGCCACCCTTGACGCTAGGTACGCGGGATAGCCCTCTTCTCCGGGCATCTCTTCCAGTCGCCCCGAAATCTCGCGCATGGCTTCCGCCCACCGCGATGTGGAGTCTGCCATGAGTGCGACGCTGTAGCCCATGTCACGGAAGTACTCGGCTATCGTGATGCCGGTAAACACGGAAGCTTCACGAGCTGCAACCGGCATGTTGGATGTATTCGCGATGAGGACGGTACGATTCATCAAGACTTCGCCGGTCTTGGGGTCCTTAAGCTGCGGGAATTCCTGCAAGACGTCTGTCATCTCGTTCCCACGCTCACCACAGCCAACGTAGACAATGATGTCGGCGTTCGCCCACTTGGCCAGCTGATGCTGAATGACGGTCTTGCCACTGCCGAACGGTCCGGGCACACAGGCCGTGCCACCTTTGGCAACGGGAAACAGAGTGTCGATGACGCGCTGTCCGGTCACCAGGGGAGCATCAGGGGCCATGCGTCGCGTGTAGGGTCTTCCATTCCGGACCGGCCACCGCTGGATCATGGTCACGGCCTTCTCTTCACCCGAGTCCGTCCGCAGGACTGCAACAGATTCCTCGACCGTGAGATCGTGCTCCGATATCGATACGACCTGACCCGCAAGGCCCCTGGGGACCATGATCTGGTGCAAGACAGCCCTGGTCTCCTGGACTGACCCGATGATGTCTCCTTCGACGACGGCATCACCGACCTTCACAGACGGCACAAAGTGCCACCTCCGGTCACGAGGAAGTGCAGGGAGAGCCACACCCCGAGGGATGAAGTCTCCATACTGCGCACGGATGGCGTCGAGCGGCCGCTGGATTCCATCATAGATCGACGTGATGAGGCCCGGTCCGAGTTCGACAGTGAGCAGGCTCCCTGTTTGAACAACAGGCTCGCCGGGGCCAACACCGCTGGTCTCTTCATAGACCTGGATGCTCGCCATCTCGCCTCGAAGCTCGATAATCTCGCCAAAGAGCTTCGCAGTCCCGACGCGAACAAGTTCATACATCTGCGGGTTCGTCAGCGCCTTGGCGACAACGAGCGGCCCGGCGACTTTGACGATCTCACCGTGTGTCATGGCTTCTCTCCTCTGTCATTTTTCCAATTAGGTCAATGCCTACAGCATTCTCGATGAGACGTCTCACGGCAACACTCGCTGCGCCTGAGGCCGACGAAGTGACTGGGACCACCAGCACCACTGGAACCACCAGTCTGCGGGCTGCTGCCGTCACTGACCATACATCGGCCACGTCAGACGTCAGCAGAACCAGCCCGAATCTCCCCGAACGAACGATCGACTGAACAGCTTGGGATGCCTGTGAACCGTTTTCGACCACCGTGCCCACGAAACCCAGCGCTTCAAATGCCCCGACGGAATCACGTGTCGTCACAACCGCCGCTTTGCTCACAGCCCCCCTCCACTCACATCAACACGCGTTCCGGTAGACGACGCTGCCTCTTTGAGAAACCGCCGCAGTGACCAGACTTCGCGGCGGAAGTCCATAAGATAGGCGAACACGACGCCAACGCCATAAGGTTCGAGGCCAGCCGTTTCCGGGCGTCCGACGAGCCATGACTCAAGAGCGTCCTCGAGCATCTGCAGTCTCTCTTCGGGAGTGTATCGGCGGCCGACGGCAAGCACATAGGCTGATGCTTCCGGCACAAGGTCCACCGGCTGAAGCGTGTCCCACGGTATACTCTGGATGCGCTCCACGACCAATACAAGGGACACGCGTATCTCGGGCTTCAGAAAAGGCAGCAGTCTCTCAAGGCGAACTCCAATGCCAGAAGCACTGCGAAGCTTCATTTTCAGAGCATGTCCAGCCAGCATGAGCTTCAGCAGACCATCCATGTATGCGATGACAGCTGGGTGTCCGTAGACTCCGGCCAAACCGTCCAGAGTCGCTTCGAACGAGAAGTCGAACACCGTCTGGGCATCGGAAGCCGAAGCTCCTGCCTGCGCCGCCTTCAGTCCCTCCGCGAGCGCAACTCCAAAAACTGATTCAGAAGACAGCTCAGGCGAGCTCCCCTGCCGGAGGCGCTCGCAGTATGCCGCGTACTCGCCACTTGTTGTGTCAGTGAACGAACCTCCGTTACCATCGAGAAGAGCTTCGGCCAGACCGGCCTTCGCATATTCCTTCTCATCAAGCGCCGCAAGCAGGTAGGGAAGGAAGCC